>CALFUQ010000228.1 GCA_937929885.1 uncultured Saprospiraceae bacterium | reverse complement strand
TTCCAACGTCACAACTTCATTATTATCGACTGTATAATACTCTGCCCAGCTCTCGAAGTCTTCATAAAAATTGATTTTGACATATCCTCGTGCACTACGAGCATATAATGCATCTCCACCTTTCTTGACATGATCTATCTTTCCTCCTGCTCCACTGACTATAAACTTTAACTTGCCCTGTTCGAAGTATTGCAATCCATGATCATGCCCTGATGCAAATACTACGTTGATCCTCAGCTTGGTTGCAATAGCATTCATACTTTGCATGAGTTCTTGATTGTGTTTATTAGGTATATCTTGTTTAGAGCCCGTGATCTGGCGATAGCCAGGATACGCCGACCCTATGATCGGTAATGGTATCCACAGAGAACTATTTAATTCTGTAAGGGGAAACAAGTGATGCTTTAGACTAAAACTTCCACCATGTGTACCATCACTTTTAATCGGATGATGCATCATTACTACGATCTCATCATTCTTATGTTCTGTGAATATCTCCTCAATCGTTTTCAGCAGATCTTGTCTGGATTTGATATCACATCCATGATTCATCTTTTTTTCCTTGGACCAGTTTTGTAACCACCACTGCGTATCTAAAAAAACATAAACCAAATCTTTATTGATCTTTACAACTTTGGGATCCCCACATCCTTTACTAGGGTAAAACTTTACCCGGTTATCATCTGCCCCCAAGTAAGACTCTATATGATCTTCTTGTCTTCGGATAGCTTTACGGCCGCCAGCTTTATGTTTATTCCAGTCATGATTCCCTGGAATAAAATAAGTTTTTCCTTCGTGTGAGGTAGCTGCTGAAAGTTGAGTATTTATAATATCTTCTGCCATTTTCCTCTTAGCTGTATCCTTCTTACTTGGCATACCATGAGGATATATGTTATCACCTAAAAAGACAAGACTAGTTTCTGTAGTTTCTTTGGCAATGTTGGTTTTTACTGCTTCTACTACTAGATTGGTTTTATTAGTCAGGTCATCCAGCTCTCCAGTATCACCTACGAGATAAAGGCTATGGACTATACTCTTACCTGAACTTGGCTTATCGACTTTCCAGTCTTTAGAATCACTTGAATAATAAGGTGTCTTTGTAGTTCCACAACCGACCATAATAGCGGTTGCAATTATGAAGAGACTCAGATTCCTCATGGAGTAATATTTAGTTTTTAGAGAATTTGAAGATCTTAGCGCTCAGGCCTCGCCCTTCATTACTGATGTATAATTGTGCATCACCATCAAAACAAATACCTTCTGGTTGTTTTATCAATTTATCATTTAGAAAAATGACTTCTTTTAAGGACTTATCCTTATCGTAAACTACCAACGAACTGCCTCTTGCAGAAATCAGGTAATGATCATCAGAACTTGGATGTATAGCGATTCCTGATGGTGCGAATTCCTTTATACGGTTGATCAATTTTTTAAGTTTGCTTTTAGATGCAGAACTATTATTATACTCGACCTTTTTAACAAGTTCATTATCCTTGATGTTTAGATATGGTCCCTCTAAAAGCAATTTAGACTCAAGAGAATATGCGTGAACGGCTTTAAGCTTTTTAGTTTTCGATTCTTCGTTAGCCTGACCTTTACAAGCCAACAATAGATATTTCCTGTTAGAGCTTAGACACATTCCTTCTACATCATTTTTTTGAGACAAGTCGGTCTTTATTAATCTAGTTTTATCTGATTCTGGGTTGTAAAAATGTAATCGTCCAGAACTCGTGCATATGACATATTCATCTCCAATTATTTCGATGCTTTCATAGTCTCCTTTCTTGCCAAATTTGTTATCCTTTAAAATAGATCCATCAGATTTTGAAATTGTGTATACATGACCTTTCTCATCATTATGTGCTAGCAAAACGTCAGTACTGGGCACATAAGCTAAACCTGATATCTCCATTAATTCTTTGTCTAAGACTATGATTTCTGGGTTATTAAAATCATAATCCAAGAATTCTTGTGAAGATCTAGTAGAGCTAATACTTGTATCAATCTCACTTGAGTTCATATTTGACTTTGACTCTATGCAAGAAGCAAGAGCGAATAGTATCGAGAAAAATAACACTAAGGGCATCCTCATAATTCTAGGAAAACTTGGTTACAATATATATCAAGCCAACAGCAAGGAACGAACAAAGAAAAATATTGAATGCCCAATCTACCAATTTTGATTTGAATGCATTATTCTGGCTGATTATATAAGACGCCCTAATCTGATTACCCAATTGGAGGTCTTGGCTTTTTACGAGTTTATGCATCGCTCGCTCGTACTCTTCCAATGTGCATTGTACCTGAGTACCCATAAAAATGTTTTCTTCTATGTTAGGATACACAGGATGGACCTGCTCCGTTCTTATCTTCTTCATCTTAGATACAAATGGTTTTGTTGCTAGTATGGATAGCACTAAGGTTATCATAAGCCCCACTATTAATACAATTGAAATTAAATGTCCATTATCGACATTGCTATCTACGTAATCATGAAACACAATCAATGCAGAAATAATAGTAGTACAGATCCTAATAAGTATAGCCACTTTACGATCAAGAATACTGATTATACTAATGTCAAGCTTATTTTGATTCCTAAAGAAAGTACTCAGTGATTTTCTAGGTTCACCTTTAGTCCCAAATCGTCCTTCTTCATTAAGAGCCTCTATAGCTTTTTTCTCAGACTGCTTTTGGAGTTTGATATTTAGTTGCTGCTCCTTTTGTTCCAGTTCTTTTATTTCAAATTCAGCCTTTTTCTCTTTAGCATTCCTTTTTAATTCTTTTATTCTAAGTTTTTGTTCTTGTTCTGAAACTATTTTTTCACTCATCTGATATAAATATTATGTGCAAGATCTTTAAAATGGAAACTAACATAAGCATAATGATAATACAAGGTGAATTACCGACTATTTAAGGTGAAAATGGGAAATAGTTACCATGCTCTAGTACTGTCCAATTGTTACAAACTAAGACTTCTGGAAAAGAAATTTTTGAATCTAGTTTTTACTGGATTGGTTAGGCAAAATACGATTAGACTTACTATGAAAAATGAAATACATTGAAGATCATTTGGATACAAACTAGTAGGTTTAGAAACTACTAGAGTTAACTTTTCTAAAAACGAATGCCCAAATTGGTAAACAAAATTATTATTTCTGCAAGCTTATGCTTCTTAAGCCAATTTTGCTTTTCACAAGTAGAGTCGAATTACTGGACACACCAGTATGGCTCTAAGGGGCTTCTACTTAACGGTGCAGTAATAGCATCACCAGACGGCGAGACATCGGCATTCTATAATCCTGGTGCTATAGGGATGGATGATGATCTAGGATTCTTATTCTCCTTTATAACGCCTACTTACTCTGATCTAAAAACAACTAATCTACTTGGTGATGATCACATAATAAGAGACAGGAACTTTAATTTCGCTCCTGGTTTTTTCGGGCTTAGATTAAGACCATTCCAAAATAAAAATATCACGCTTGCAATTTCGAATTTTGAGCGATATGATTCAAACATAAGATTTGGTGATCGTGTGGTAGCACCAATCAGTGGCTCTGAAGGCGGTGCTTTCAGAATCGATTTAGATTTCAATAGAGAAATCTCAGAAAAATGGAGGGGAATCGGTATAGCATATAACCTAAGTGACAATGTAGGCATAGGGCTATCTCAGTTTTCTGTTTGGCATAGTCAGAAATTTTTCTCTAGTATCGTAAACGAAATTCAATTACGTAATGTACTGGATCAACTCGATCAATTTTCTAGAATTGAAAATAATTACCGCTTCAATCTTAACAGCGCTTTTATTACTAAACTTGGTTTTTCGTATAAGACAGAAAAAATTTGTTTTGGACTGACCTATACCAGCCCACTTTACGGTACAATTAATAAAAGTGCTTCTTATAATTTCGAAGACCAAATTACTGATAGCATAAATGAAATTTCCGTCTCAAGCTCTAACAGAAATAACACCTCAGAGGTTACCTACAGATCTCCTCACTCTTTTGGATTGGGAATAGATATCCATCGAGAAGCCACATCCATTTCCTTTTCTTCAGAATACTTCTTGGCCATTGACGAATATAGGATAATTGATGATCTAGATGACAGGTTTAGTGGTATTGCGACATCACCGACAGAGACTTTATTCAGGGTAGAAACCGAAAGTGAAGCAGTGTTAAATTTTGCCATTGGATTACAAAGAGAGATATCAGAAAGCACTTCATTAGTTCTAGGTTTCAGAAGTGACCTCAGTCATAATAATAGCGTGAGTGTAAATAACACCCCTGACTATCACGGGGTCGTTGGCAACATATATCATATCTCAGGAGGTAGCTTGATAAATATTAATAATAATCAATTTTCGTGTGGCTTTGACATTGGCTTCGGCAGTAAAAAAGAAGGTGCACAGCTAGTTGATCTATCTGCCGTAAGGCCCAATACATTCCCAGATCTTGGCGGGAAGAACAATGTAACGAGTCGATTTAGCTCTTACATGATTTTCATTACCTATGATTTTATATTCCAAAGATTCAAAAAGAACGGAAATTAATAGTCGAACTATGTTAATAGAAAACTTTAAGGAAACATCCACTTTCACTATTTACAGAAACATCTTGTACATCGTCATTCCTTTACTAATGTTATGTGGCTGCGCAACTAACAAACCATATTTAGCGCATCCTGAAAACAATGCCATATCTATAGAATTGCCACAAGGGGAAATAGAACACCGCATCTATATGATCGGAGATGCAGGTGGTTTAGATAATAAGAAAAACAAAAAAAACAATGTAGTCTATGAGCTACATCAAAGTATTAAAAAAGACACTGCTGAGAAATCAGTGATCTTCCTTGGGGACAATATCTATAACTATGGACTGGGTCAAGAAGGTGATAAGGATAGACCTAGTCAAGAGAGTATATTACAAGCACAACTTGATGTTGCTAAGGGTAATGATGCTAATCTGTACATCATACCAGGTAACCATGACTGGAACAATAATAAACCCCTTGGCCTGGAGGCGATAAAAAGACAAGGTGAATATGTCAAGGACAAAAGAATTGATAATGAAAGAGTGAAATTTTATCCTCATGATGGCTGTGGTGATCCTAAGGTTGTAAAAGTAAATAAGGATCTGGTCTATGTATTCATAGATTCTCAATGGTGGGTCCATGACTGGTCTAGCGAACCTGAGATTAATAATGGATGTAAGGTGAAATCTAGGAGAGAATTTTTGGATAGGATGAAGGACATTATCATTGATCATAAAAATGATAAGATCATGCTAATTTTACATCACCCAATGGTCTCAAATGGTAATCATGGTGGTAATTTTAGTTTTAAAAATCATGTTTTCCCATTCACCAAATCCAATAAAAGTCTATTTATTCCTTTACCATTTATTGGATCAGTATATCCTCTCTATAGACAGTTAGGAGGCAATAATCAGGATAATTCGCATGCGCTACTTCAAGACCTTTACAAAAGTTTAGAAGGTGTGATCAGAGGGTACGATGTTTCACAAGCCATATTCGTTTCAGGTCATGATCATCTCCTTCAACATAGCATGGAACAATTCATCTTTCAAAAATCACCTATACACTATATTGTCAGTGGGTCAGGAGCAAAAACAGATCTTGCTATAAAAGGCAACAATGCAAGTTACGCTCAATCGGCAAGAGGATATGCAGTGATGCATCTATATAAGAATGGTAGCACTTGGTTAGATTTTTATACCATAAGCAATAATGGAGCAAAAAAGTTAGAATACAGAACACAGATCTATAATCAAAAACCTGGCAAATTAGACTTTAATCCTAAGCAAAGGTCAGCATCAGAGGATCAGGATATCGTCGCAGCACCCAATCAAGATTTCTCTAAAGGTCCAATTTATAAATTTCTAATGGGAGATCAGTATAGGCCTTCTTGGACTACTCCTATCAAGACACCTACCTTCCACCTTAATAAATATTATGGAGGACTGACACCTATAAAAAAAGGAGGCGGGCTCTTCTCTAGAACGCTAAGATTAGAAAATAGTGATGGTAAGCAATTTGCGCTGAGGTCTATCAATAAGGATTTTTTTAAAGCTGTACCTGAAAACCTGCAGCATCTTGAGATCATGAAATTATATTCTGATCAAAATACTGCCGCGATCCCTTATGGCGCTCTATACATATCTGAACTCTCTAAAGCAGCAGAAGTATACCATACTAACCCTAAAGTGGTTTACCTCGATGATCCATCAGAGTTAGGTCCTTTCGAGTCCTTCTTTCCTAAGGGACATTATCTAATGGAAGAACGACCTGCGGGTGACTGGAGTGATACATCCCTATTCGGAAGTAGTAAAAAAGTGATGGGCTATAATGATCTATTGCACATCCTAAGGAAGAAGACTAGTCATTTTGTAGATCAAGAGTGGGTGCTTAAAAGTAGACTGTTTGACATACTTATACATGATAGAGACAGGCATGATGATCAGTGGAGATGGGCGGCTTTCGATGAAGGAGATAAAACAATGTACCGACCGATACCAAGAGATAGAGACTGGGCATTTTTTAAATATGGAGGTGTCATCCCTTGGATCATGGGTAATGTAGTAGACAAAAAACTCAAATCATTCAATGCCAACAAAATAGACGTAACAGCCCTTGCCACAAACGCCAACAATTTTGATCGCTACTTTTTAAATGAATTGAATTGGGATGACTGGAATAGGGTCATTGATAGGTTCGTTAAAAACCTCACTGATGAAGCAATAGAACAATCAATAGATGTGCTACCTGAAGAATCAAGAAGTTATCTTTATGATGAAATAGTCCCTAAACTAAAATCAAGAAGAGATATTCTAAAACGTGATGTAAAAAAATATTATGATTTTATTTCTGAAGAAGTAGAAATAACAGGTACTGATGAAAAAGACATCTTTGAAATAAATCAAATGGTCAATGGAGATCTACAAGTCATTGTATATCGTGACAGTAAAAAACATGGAAAGACAGAAAAATACAACCGAATAATACTCCAAGCAGAAACAAATGAAGTGAGAATATACGGACTTGCTGATAAAGACGAATTTGACATCAACATAAATGGAGCTAGTAAAACCAAGATAAGAATAATAGGTGGTATTGGACATGACAAAGTCACCGTACTCAATGCAGGAAATCATAAAGCCAGGGTATCAATTTATGATGATCCTAATGGAATAGATATCTCAGATCCCTCACTTGTAAAAACTCACCTTGACAATGATCTAAGAACTAATGAATACAATCGTAGAGGATTTCTCTATGATACTGGATTACCATGGCTTACGTTTGGGTACGCACCAGACAATGGCCTAACCTTTGGCTTTGGCACCAATATCATCAAACACGGGTGGAGGAAATCTCCTTATAAGTCAAGCCACTTATTTAATATAGAAATTACTCCTGGAGATAGATTTAGTTATGACATAGAGTATGAGGGCGATTTCCCAGGTTTACTTGGTAAGAGCTTGGATTTTTCCCCATCATTTTTTGTGGAAGTTCCTGATAATGTAAATTACTTTGGCATAGGGGATAACGAGATGCATGACACTGAAAACAGTGATTTTAACTGGATACAGCTATCAACATATGGCATACATCCGAGCATTGTACATAGAGCAGCTGGTGGCGGCATCAAACTAAGTCTATCCCCTACCTATGAAAGCTATAAGGTCGATGACGAAGACGAGGACCCTAACATTACGAATGTATTACCTGAGTTTATACCCGAGTCATTTGAGAGAAGTCATTTTCTAGGCCTACGATCGGATGTACGTCTCAGCACGCTCAATAGTCTTATAAAACCTACTCGAGGAATTCAGATAGATGGACAAATAAACTATCAGAATGAACTAGGTGAAGATAATACCACCTTAAAACTGGGTGGTAGTTTTGCTTGGTTTACTTCTTTGTCACTTGATCTTGATATTACTTTAGCCTCTAATACTGGCTACCAATATATTTTCGGTGATCCACGATTCTATCAGTATCCAGCCATGGGTAATAAGGCATATCTAAGACCATTCAGAAATGAACGATTTAGGGGCAAGAGCATATTGTATCAGCAGTTTGATTTGAGATTTAAATTATTCAACTGGAATAATTCCATAATTCCTTTAACTGTGGGTGGTATATCAGGATATGATTTTGGTCAGTCGTACTTTAATGGACAAGATACTGGAGATCTAAAACATGGTTGGACTGGAGGTTTGTGGTTTGATCTAGTAGGCGCTTTCATTTTCAGGGCTGCCTATTCTAAATCAGATGAAGGTGGTTATCTTAAGTTTGAAGCGGGTTTTGCATTTTAAAGATTAAAGTACCCAGTTTGATCATACATTGAGGTTTATTGTATTCTGCAGAAAATGAAAAATATTTTCTATAACAGAATCAAATCAGCCTATTAATAGTTGAGGTAAATACTGTTAAGTTGTAACCAAGTTTTTGTAAATTGAAAAACAACAAATTCAATTTTCCGAATCATCTCTACCTAGTTTTAAACTACTATTTTGTTAGTAAGCCTCATCCAAGATATTGCTGTATCATTTTTTAAAAGCAATCTTCTTTTTCTAGGTTTTTTAATTACAATACTGGTCTTTACAAATTGTAATTCCGAAAACCCTAGTTCTACGTCTATTAAAAAGGATGTCTATGATACTAGTGAAATGGCAATCCAACATGGCATGGAATTGTTTAATAAGCAATGTGCCAGCTGTCATAATTTTTCAGAAAAAACAATAGGACCAAATTTATCTGGCATAACTTCTATCGTTGATAAAAAGTGGTTAATAAGTTTTATTACTGATGCACCTACAATGATAGAGCGTGGTGATAAAAGATCAGTAGAGTTATTTGAAGAATACAAGCAGTATATGCCAGCCTTTCCTGCTTTAAGGAAAGCAGACATGGAAGATATTCTCGGGTTTATACATAAATATGCTCAAGGGGAAAAGAGGAATAAGAATAACAGAACAGGAGGGTTAACTAATCCCATACCTGAGACGATTCCAACATCAGATCTAACCTTAGTTATTGAAGAACAATTTAAAGTACCTGGTAATCCCAAAATGACGCCAATAACCAGAATAAATCAAATGTCCTATGGACCTGAGGGCCGATTATTTATTAATGACTTAAGGGGAAAGCTTATTGAGATAAATGAAAATTATGAACTTTCGACATTTATGGATATCAGTAAATTATTACCTCATTTCATAGATAGTCCTGGTAAGGGATCAGGATTTGGAAGTTGGGCATTTCATCCTGACTATATAAACAATGGATTGTTTTATACCACACATACAGAAGCTGCAGGTAATGCAGCTGCAGACTACCCTTTACCTGATAGTATATCGACAACACTTCAGTCTATACTTCTAGAATGGAAATCAAATGATCCTACATCTAGCTCTTTTGAAGGTTCACATCGAGAACTCCTGAGAGTTGATATGGTTTCTGGAGGGCATACTTTTCAACATGTAACATTTAATCCCCTTGCTAAGCTGAGCAGTGCAGATCATGGTATGTTATATCTAGGAATTGGGGATGGGTCAGCAGCATTGAGAGGGTACTCACATATATGTAACAGCAATGAGTATATCTGGGGTAGTGTCATAAGGATCGATCCACTCGGCAACAACAGTAAAAATGGTAAGTATGGAATTCCTATTGACAATCCATTCGTTGACTCCCTAACTGCAGTAAAAGAAGTCTGGGCCAACGGATTTAGGAATCCTCATAAAATAGTATGGGATGAAACAGGTACTGGTAAAATGCTCATTACTAATATCGGGCAGCATAGCCTTGAAGAAGTTAATCTCGGGATAGCGGGTGCAAACTACGGCTGGCCAAATCGTGAAGGCACTTTTTTATTTGATGTAGATGCTAATGTAGAATTAGTATACCCCCTACCTCATGCAAAAGATAATTACACTTATCCTGTAGCACAATACGACCACGACGAAGGCTCTGCAATATCAGGTGGCTTTGTGTATGCTGGGTCCCAACTCCCAATACTTAGAGGCAAGTACATATTTGGAGATATGTCTCGAGGCTGGTTGTATTATTCAGAAATAGCAGAATTAAATGATGGTCAACAGGCTACCATCTTTAGATTGAAAGTGAGTATTGATGGCAATGTATCCAACATGGAAGACATTACAAAGAGTAAAAGAGTTGATCTTAGGATTGGCATAGATAGCGATAGAGAACTATACCTATTTTCAAAAGGAAATGGTGCTGTTTACAAGATTGTAGGCTGTGAATCTAATTCGACATAGTTTAGTCTTCAAATAAATAATTTTTAATCAAATCATTTTAATCAAATTATCATGTTCAGCACCATCGCTAGAATAAAAAAGACAGAAATAAGGGCAAAAGAAAAGCCAAGCAAAATAAATTACTTGGCTTAATCTTATGTGATGTACCCGGAGCCGGAATCGAACCGGCACGGCCATAACAGCCACAGGATTTTAAGTCCTGCGTGTCTACCAGTTCCACCACCCGGGCA
>CALFUQ010000227.1 GCA_937929885.1 uncultured Saprospiraceae bacterium | reverse complement strand
ATGCGATTTCGCAAAGCGATTCCCATCTAAAACTCAAGCCGTTTCTAAATTCACGGCAAAATTGATATCTGATGTTACCAAAGTGAATTATAGTCACAAGATCTATGCAACTCAGAGACTCGTAAAATTTAGAGAGATGGAGTATAATATTCCTGCAGAAGCTTATCACGATGTCTGGAAAGAAGTGGTAAAAATTGCTAACTCTGGCAAGTACAATGTCCACTTCCCAATCGAAAATAGATGGGTCAAACAAGATGATATTTTAATGAGTCCTGCCTATGGTAGAGACTCCGCATACATTGCCTGTCATGTGTATAGCAATAAAGATTGCGTCCCATACTTCAAGGCATTAGAAGAAGTCTTCAGAGCGCACGAGGGAAGACCGCACTGGGGAAAGATGCATACACTTAAGCAAGATGATATCGCTGAGAGTTACCCCATGTTCTCAACATTTCTGAAACATCGAGCGGAGCAAGATCCTAATAATGTATTTGTCACACCTTATGTCCAGAGCCTGCTAGGATTAAGTAATGCAGTAGAAAGTGTAGCGGTTTAAGATGGTCGACCCTTACTTCATCAAGCTTAATAGCGCTCTCAAGGAATACAAAAGATCATTGCCTTTTTTATTGGTTGATCTTGATAAGTTGGATGCAAACCTCAAAACCTTATCGAGTAACTTAAATCCAGATACATCATTTAGGATAGTAGTAAAATCCTTGCCGAGCTATGACTTGATCAACTATATACGAGAGTCATCGGGTACCAATAAATTAATGGTCTTCCATCAACCTTTTCTTACTGATCTCAGTAGCAAATTAGATCGACATGCAGATATCTTGTTAGGTAAACCTATGCCGATAAGAACCGCAAAATATTTCTTCGATAACATCCCATCCAATGATGACTTTAATGCATACACTCAGATCCAATGGTTGGTAGATTCGGTGCAAAGAATTCAAGAATATATTGACCTGGCTAAAAGTCTAGGGCAAACTTTGCGACTCAATCTCGAAATAGATGTGGGCTTACACCGAGGAGGATTTTCTGATCAAAAACAGCTAGTAGCAGGATTAGCACTGATAAAGGAAAACCAAGCGCATGTCACCTTCAGTGGGTTGATGGGTTATGATGCCCATGTTACTAAATTGCCGAAGATGATCCGCTCTCAGCAAAAGGCGCTACACTTAGCTAATAGCTTTTATGAAGCATGCAAAGCTACTATCCGAAATGATTTTACTGAATTATGGCATGATGACCTAACCTTTAATGGGGCAGGTAGTCCAACTATAAATTTGCACAAAAAAGATTCTCCGCTAAATGATATATCGGCTGGTTCATGTCTGGTCAAACCTACCACCTTTGATATCCCAACATTAGAGCAGTACCAAGCTGCTAGTTATATCGCAGCACCTATCTTGAAAAGCTTTAATGATACGACCTTGCCTGCCATAGAAGGGATGAAAGGCACACTCAGTTTATTAAGTGCAGCAAATAAAAGATCCTATTTTATTTATGGTGGATATTGGAAAGCAGAATATTGTTACCCTGTAGGGCTAAAGCGAAATAGTATTTTTGGAGACTCCACTAATCAGACGATGGTAAATGCACCAGTGGGCGCACAATTGGAAGTCGATGATTTTATATTTATGAGACCGCACCAGAGTGAGTTTGTGTTTTTGCAGTTTGGAAATATTTTGACGGTGAGAGATAACAAAGTGGAGGATGAATGGAATATCCTAAAAAACTATTAGAAATAGAACCAAGACCTAAAAGCAAATTGAAATGATCAGCAACCTTAAAGAAATGACCAGCAACGCAATGAGCTTTACGGAAGAGGTTACTACTCGTTGGGATGATAGGCTTACTGGTAGCAAAGCTTGTCTAGCGTGTGGGGATTATCTGCTTGAGTGTTTTGATAAGTTCTGTGACAGTACGCGCATGCATGATTTTGATGTGCGTCCTGGTGCATTTCTAGGATACCTGAGGATCAATATTGTCTTGTATTTTATAGCACTCATATGTTTGTGGTTACAACTTGTATATGTAGCAGGATTGTTTGCAACCATGATAGCTATCATAGCGGTGTGTCAATTTTTCTATTACAAAGAATTTGTAGATTTCTTATTTCCCAAAAAGAAAGGACAAAACATAGTCGGTAATGTAGAACCATCAGGCGAGGTGACGCAACAAGTAATAATCAGTGCACATCATGATAGCGCTCATGTGTTTAATTTCTTAGTGAAGGATTCTGATAAGTTTGCTGCCAAAGTTTTGCTTAATGCTACAGGTCAGTTTGGAATCGGCATCAGCACTTGGTTTTTGATCATAGGGCAATTATTAAATTTTTCGATGACTATTCCTACTTACATTGTTGCTGGGATATTCACATTATTAGCATACTCAATGGGTAGTTTTTGGTTTTTCTATAGTAAAAATGGTACACCAGGTGCAGGAGATAACATGGTATGTACTGCAATTGCGATGGAAGTGGCAAAGTACTTTTCAACTCAAAAAAGAAAAGAGAACGGTCTCAAGCATACGAGAGTGATAGTAGCCAGTTGGGATGCAGAAGAGGCAGGACTGCGAGGAGCTAGAGCATACTTAAAATCGCATGGAGAAGACTTCAAAACGATACCCACCTATAACTTTAATCTAGAGTGCATGTATGACCACACTCAATTAGCATTCTTAACTTCTAATCTTAATTCTTTTGTCCCGTTGTCTAGTGAGATGGTAGAAGAGGGGATGGCAATAGCGAAGCAGTTAGATTATGAGATACATGCGGTACCATTTCCATTCTTAGCAGGAGGTACTGATGCTGCGGAGTTTGCTAAGCAAGGTATAGAAGCCACCACCTTGGCAGCGATGAATTGGGTAGAGCGAGGGAATGAACCTGCCTACCATACTCCTAGAGATACCATCGAGTCTGTCGATGCAGAAGCCGTATCGAGAAGTATCCATATAGGTATTGAGTATGTGCTGAAGAAGGAACGGGAAAGTATATAAAAGTAAAATAGGCCTAATTGTAGTTTTATCTTTTGGAAAATATTTTAACAAAAAAATGAGTAGACATTTGTCTTGCTCTTTTCTTTGCTAAATCTGCATGCTCTCCAATAAAATTGTCATTGATAGTTTCAAACCATAGTTGCAACCATTTTCCAAAATGAATTTGAGT
>CALFUQ010000226.1 GCA_937929885.1 uncultured Saprospiraceae bacterium | reverse complement strand
AAACTCTTTTTCATTATTACGCCATGCTACCTTCTCATACTTAGCTCTAAACGCATTACGCTCTACATGTGGAAAATGAGTTAATATCTGCGAATAAAAATCTCTCCAAACAAGCTCACTTAAGTAAACATCGCTAATCTTCACGGCCTTCCTAGCTTTCTCCCTTATGCTAACAGTGCCAAACCTAAAGTGTACTCCTAACTTGGATGTACCATTTATACTAGGAAAATTCCTATTATCAGCATATGACTTAATTATCTTTTGCTTCACGGAATCAGAAGGAAACTGCTTTTCCGTTTTAGTAAATCCTATATCTTTCAATGAGAGCATTTGCTGCTCTAACCCTTCTTTAAAGTTCGAGGCATATTTTAATGTAGGATAAGATTTTAAGAAATAACTTTTAGTAAGGTCTTCTTTGCCCTGGCTTACTTTTGTTAACCACTTTCTTTTATACGGTGTGAAGACAGTATATGGCAGCCCATCATCTTTGAGCACTTCATGTGACTCCATGAGCACGTGATCTTTGAAAGTCTTAAACTCTATCTCCTCTTTGTCCAGTATCAACTTGACATTTTGATCACGCTCGATTGCATAGGATTCATAATCATGATTGGTAAATACCGTACTTACTGAAAAACTTTTTAGGATCTTTTTCCATATCTCTGTTGGCTTGCCATAGTAAACCTGCAAAGAACAATTAATCGCATCAAGCTCATGATTTAGATTAGTGATAGCCTCATGGATAAAGCTTACTCTCGCATCAGATTGATCACTTAACTTATCAAGGATATTACGATCAAAAATAAAAACAGGAACTACAGGCAGCTCACCTCTTAAGGCATGATATAGACCAGCATTGTCGGCTAATCTTAAATCTCTTCTAAACCAAAATATGTTTACCTTTTTACTCATAACTGACTTTAAATCAACCGCTCAAGGATCAATAAGTTTTAATTAATTGATTTTTATATCCGATTGTTGAATTTTGCGAAATCTAATGATAATTTTGTTTAATATTAGTTTCCATGAAATTTTCTATCTCATCAAATATCATTCTAGCTTTCATAAGTGTTTGCTTGTTTGCTAGTGCTTGTAAAAGTGATTCAAGTGCGGGATCTGATGATGAATTAGGAAAACTTGAAGCTGCAATTGTCGGAGACCCTTCAGCAGAAAATGTCAAGACCTATTTAGAAAAAGCTAAAGACTTTATTACAAAAAATAAGGAGGATAAATCTGCCATCAAACCAGTTCTTCAAAAAGCCTCAGATATTTCACTAAAGCATAATCAACCTTTTAGTGCGATTAGTTTTTTAATGCCTTTGATTAAAGATTTTCCAAATGATTCAGGGAAAAACAAAAACCTTCTTGACTTAGCAAAACTGATGCAAACAGTTAAGAAAGATCATGTAGCAATATCACTTTACAAAAGCCTACAAAGGTCTAATCAATCTTTTGAAGATAAAGCACTAGATCAGTTAGCAAGCTCTTTTGATGGGACTGCAGAAGCATATGTAGACACCATAATGGTCAATATTTTTACTGATCCAAATGAGTTTGGATTAAATAAGGATAACTCATTAAAATTTGTGGATGTTGCAGAAGCTTATGCATTAGCAAATCCTAACTCTGATCAATCAGCGCAGTATTTGTACAAAGCTGCTGAGGTATCTAGAAGTATCAGGACCTTCCCTAAAACACTTACTATTTATGATTGGATGATAGAATCATATCCTAATTATAGTAAAACGCCAACAGTAGTATTCTTAAAGGGTTTTCTATTGGACAATGAACTTAAGAATCTTGATCTGGCTAAGCAGACATACGAAACTTTTATAGACAGATACCCAGAGCATGAATTGGCTTCTCATGTCAAATTTTTGATAGAAAACATAGGGAAGACGGATGAAGAAATCTTAGAACTCATCACCAAAAAAGATGGAGTTGCTAATACTGCTGACTCTTCCAACGAGAAAAAGTAATATTAGCCCTACCCTTTTATTTTAATTTCTCTTTTCGTAGCAGGATTAAGTTTAGTGCCTTTCACTTTAGCACTACCTTCTATACGGTGACTCGATTTTACTTTCTTAAAAAACTTAGCAACAGAGATCAAGCCTTTGTAAACTATACTATCATCTTGCAACTTATCCATTGCTGATTTAGCACGAGTGAACTCCAAAGAAAAATTTATCAATTGCTCCTCACCAGGTATTACTTTAATTTTCTTATCCATTACTAACTCACCTAAAACATATTCATCGATTAGTCGCTTCTCTTTCCTTCCTCTTGCATATTTCTCTATTAGTTTGATCTCTATGCTTTTTACTTCTTGCTCTCTTACAGTAGTTAGCTTAAGAATACCATCAACCTTAGCAATACCTTCAGGAATGATATCAGGACAGATGATCTCTATTTTAACTCCTTCTATACCTAGTATATCTTTTACTTTGCCTAACATGATTATAATATCAAACTATTAATACTCTAACGGCAAATTTATAGATGAACATGCCATGAATCTCGATTATATTCTGACCTAGAAGCTTAAATAAACCTGTTATGCCAGCTATCCTTAAGCGGTTTAAGCCAGGAAGAGAGGAAGTCGCCTTTAGTTTTAACTAGATTATCAAAAAATAAGGTCTGTTCAGTTATCAGATTGGAACCTAATGCATTAGGTAATTCGCTTGTATTAATATCTTTTACATCTTCTCCATCTAGATAGGTAAAGTTTAATCTATCAAAAAAATCTATTCCAAATTTAGATCCTTGTGCTCTGATGAAGGCTACAGATGAGTCAATAGAACAGCCACTCGTAACTGCCATAGATTCATCCACAAATAGTGCAATAAATCTTTTGTGAAAAATATTACCATATCCTAAAACAGAATTATGATGACTAGTCCACTGATCTACAAATGAGAATATCTCAGGTCTCAGCGAATCTATCTCATCGTAGCTTAATTCTCTATTAGCTTGGTAAACCCAAATTTTGGCGTGATCTTCTAGTGCAATTAATTCTCTTAGCAAATTCTATATTATTTAAACTACCAACCATTTGACTGTACAATAAGTTCAGATATATCGTACACCATTACTTCTTCTTGCTTTTCTTTCGCCTTGACACCATCAGACATCATCGTAAGACAGAAAGGACAGTTAACAGCTATAGTTTTTGATCCTGTAGCGAGGGCTTCTTCTATTCGTTCAATATTTATTCGCTTATCTCCTGGCTCATTTTCTTTAAACATTTGAGCACCTCCTGCTCCACAGCAAAGACCTCTTTCTTTAGCCCTATTCATCTCAGTTAGATCTACTTCAATAGAGCTTAGTACAGATCTTGGAGCTTCGTAGACATCGTTTACTCTACCTAGATAGCATGAATCATGGTAAGTAACTTTTTGCCCTTTAAACATACCTCCTTCAATACTTAACTTGCCATCATCTATTAATTTCTGAATCAGCTGAGTATGATGAATTACCTCATAGGTTCCACCAAGTGCAGGGTATTCATTTTTAAGGGTGTTAAAGCAATGTGGGCAAGTAGTCACAATCTTTTTAACATTGTACATTTTTAAGGTTTCGATATTCTGCAGCGCAGACATCTGAAATACAAATTCATTACCTGCCCTTCTAGCAGGATCTCCTGTACAACTTTCTTCGTTACCTAAAATCGCAAATTTAATACCTGCCTTAGATAGAATCTTAGAAAAAGCAACAGTCACTTTTTGAGCTCTAGCGTCATAGCTACCAGCGCAGCCAACCCAAAATAATATTTCTGGTTCTTCACTCGCAGCAGCCATCTCTGCCATCGTTAATACCTTTACAGCCATAGTACTTTATTTATGATTCTAGTTGTTCTCTCCATTTGTCTCTTGCATCTGGGATCTGCCAAACACTACCACTATTCTCTATACTTGTAAACATCGGCACCCAATCAGTAGGTCCTGCAGACTCCGTTAATATCTCATATCGTCTAAGCTTAAGTATCGGATCAAGTGGATTTATTAATACAGGGCACGCTTCTACACAAGCATTGCAAGTAGTACAAGCATGTAACTCTTCTCTTGAGATATAATCAAATAAATTCTTACCGTCGTTGTAGTTTTCTTTGCTTAGTCCTACTCCATCTTTTGCTTTTGACTCATCTATAAATTTAGCCTCACCACTATCTAGATTAAGTCCTACCTCTTCTGCTCGGTCCCTTATGTCCATCATCACTTTTCGAGGTGACAATTTTTTACCCGTTACGTTAGCTGGACAAACGGAAGTACATCTTCCACATTCCGTACAAGTATAAGCGTCTAAAATATTTTTCCAACCTAGATCAAAAATATCTTTACTTCCAAATTCTGGCAGTTCTGCGTCTGCTGGTGGCATCTCTGCTTCTTCCGTTAGGCCCATCATGGACTTTACCTCATTCATAATCTCAGGCATGTTTTCCATCTCACCTCTCGATGTCAATTTTTGGAAGTATACATTGGGGAAAGCAAGAAATATATGCAAGTGCTTAGATCGTGGTATATAATATAGAAAAACGAGTACTACCAAAAGATGCAACCACCACCCAAATCGTTCTAGCACTATTAATGTTCCCTGTGCCATATTACCAAATAAAGCGGGCCCTAACCAACTGCTAACTGCTAAATTTCCAGTTGAAGGATAATGACTATCGCCCATACTTTGTAGCACAGTATCAGTCCCGTTCATAGTAAATATCCCTACCAACAATAAAAGTTCTAGTACCAAAATTAAGTTACCATCTAACTTTGGCCATCCTGTCATTTCATCTTTGTGAAATCTAGGTAATTTTAGAATATTCCTTCTCCACAAGAAGACAATGGTAGCAACAAATGCTCCTACGGAAAGTATCTCAATAAAGCTCACCAAAAAAGTATAGAATCCTCCCAAGTATGGAGCAAAGAAACGGTGCACTCCAAATATCCCATCAATCATTATCTCGATCACTTCTATCTGCGTAAATAGAAATGCGACATAAATAAAACCATGCATAATTGCAGCAATTGGTCTTTTAAACATTTTCTTCTGACCGAATGCAATGAGCAAAACATTCTTCCACCTCTCTCCTACGTTTCCAGAAATATCTTCGTCTTTACCTAGTCGAATATTTCTATAAATCTTACCGAATTGTTTAAAAGCAAAGTAGCCACTTACTGCAACTAGAATAATGAATACAATTTGCTGAGCGATACCCATGAATTAAGTTTATAATACCTTTATTAAAAGTAATATTATTTTCATCTTAATAATGATGGTTATCCCGCTTAAAAAGTAAACATGAAAATTCTTAATCAGAATCAAATTCAACAGAAGATAAAGAGACTATCCTATGAGATATTTGAGAATAATTTTAATGAATCGGACATCTATTTAGCTGGAATCAATAACAATGGGCTAGACTTTGCCAAGATGTTGCTCAAAGAACTTAAAAAGAGGACCAAAACTAAATTCCATCTTTGCCAAATAACTATAAATCCTGCTGAACCAATCTCACATCCTGTATCCTTAGATATAGATATCAATGAGCTAAATGATAAGGTTGTAATAATTGTGGACGATGTAGCGAATACTGGCAGAACACTTTTCTATGCCATGAAACCCTTAATGGAAACACTTCCTGCAAAAGTAGAGATGGCCGTCCTTGTAGATAGAAAGCATAAATCCTTCCCTGTAACACCTGATTATGTAGGTTTATCACTTGCCACTACGATGCAAGAAAATATAGATGTCAAGATAAAAGACAAAGATAAACAGTCAGTATATCTGAAATAACGCTCCAAAAATTCATTTACCGAAATTAAATTTTGTGTGTTAGTAACTATTTACAAGAAAACACATAGTGGAAATATTTATAAATAAATTTACTATGTGTTAACATAGTATTTCTAAGTTTGCACTTAATTTATTCAATGATTGTAGACCTAAATAATTAAAAATGAAAAAACTTTTACTAGTGCAATTCTTTGCATTTGCATTATTTGTAGTTGGATATGGCCAAGGGGTTATCTCTGGAGTTATATCTGATTCAAACGAGCCATTAATTGGTGCTTCTGTAATACTTGAAGGCACTACGAATGGTACAATTACTGATATAGATGGCAAGTTTATGTTATCTGATGTACCCGAAGGATCTCAAGAGATCAGCATATCGTATGTAGGCTTTGGCACCAAGACTATGAATATTATGGTGGAATCAGGAAATAATAATCTTGGCAACATCAGAATGGAAGAATCCATGGTAGGAATGGAAGAAGTAGTAATTACAGGAGTTATGGATCTTGTGACAGACAGAAGAACACCTGTTGCAGTATCAACTATAGGAGTCAGAGAAATCCAAGCTAAAGCTGTGGGTAATGTTGAGTTTCCTGAAGTGATGAAGAACACCCCTTCCATCTATGTTACTAATCAAACTGGATTTGGTGATTCTCAAATGTTCACAAGAGGATTTAGTCAAATTAATACTGCCTTTTTATTAAATGGTCAGCCGATCAATGGTATGGAAGATGGAAGGATGTATTGGTCGAACTGGTCTGGTATGTCTGATGTAGCAAGTGCCGTACAAATACAAAGAGGATTAGGTTCAAGTAAACTAGCCATATCCTCAGTGGGAGGTACAATCAATATCGTAACTAAAACTATACAAGACGAGGCAGGAGGTTTCGCTAGATTAATGGTAGGAAACGATGCATACTTAAAAGGAACTGTTGCATATAACACTGGATTAATGAATGATAAGTGGGCAATATCGTTTTTATTAGATCACTGGCAAGCAGATAATAAGTGGGCAGAAGGTACGAGAGGCCAAGGCCAAAACTACTTCCTATCAGTAGGTTATAAAGCAAGTGAAAGAAGTACATGGAATTTTCTAATTACGGGTGCTCCGCAGTGGCACGGTAATAGGTGGTCACAATCATTAGAAACTCTTGAAGAGACTCCTAAATTTAATCAGCACTGGGGTGAGCAAGATGGAAGATGGGAATCTGAACGAAGAAACTTTTATCACAAGCCAGTAATTAACTTAAACTGGGACTTTGCTATTAATGAAAAATCTCAATTGTCATCAGTACTTTATACTTCTTTTGGAAGAGGTGGAGGAACTGGACCTTTTGGAAGTTCTAGAAACAGAGTAAGAACGGCTGCTGGACAAGTAGATTTTGACGCTATCGAAGCTAATAATAGAGCAGACGCAGATGGATTAGGAGATTTTGGAGGTAACTATGCGATAAGAGCTTCAATGAATAATCACCTTTGGTGGGGTAATGTAACCAAGTATGAAACTGATCTATCAGACAATCTAAATTGGAGTGTAGGAGCAGACTTCAGGTTTTACACAGGCGACCACTTTAGACAATTTGCTAATCTTGTTGGTCTAAACGGATGGAATGATAATTTCAGACATGCGACTAGAAGTGATGATGCTATACAATCGGAAGTATTCAAACCAAATCCTTGGACGGCATTATTTAATTTTGCTTCTGAAGATCAAAGAATTGCATACGACTATTCAGAAGATATAAACTATCAAGGTGTATTTTCTCAATTAGAATATTCAAATGAAACTTTTTCAGCTTTCATTCAAGGAGCTCTATCAAATCAATCTTACCAACGTGAAGGAAGATGGGCAACACAAGGTAAATCAGATAAAATCACAAAGATTGGTTACAACTTAAAAGGTGGAGCTTCTATCACCATGGGTGAAAGCAGTGTTCTTTTTGGAAACGCTGGATACTACTCTAGACAGCCATTCTTAGATAATATCTTTTCTAATATCAGATACTCTAATGATCTTATCACTACTGGAAGTGGAGATGGAGTTGATAATGAAAATATTGTTGGATTAGAGGCAGGGTATAAGTACGAAACTAGAAACTTCAGAGCTAATATCAACGGATATGCTACAACATGGGGTAACAGAACAATTGTAAACGTCTTTACTAATGATGGAGGGACTGAAGAAAACGAAGATGATGATTTTGCACAGCGAAATGTACAAAGAGGACTTACACAAATTCATACAGGTATCGAACTTGATTTGAGATATAGAATGAATGATTTGGTACTTAAAGGTTTTGCGTCATTTGGTAATTGGACTTATGATGGTATAGAATCTGTACAAGGATTTAATGATGATACTGGAGCTGAGTTATTCTTAGTAGATGGATTAGATAACAAAGGAGTACATATACCAAATGCAGCTCAAACTAGCATAGGACTTGGAGCAGATTATAGCATATCAAATTCATTCAAACTTTATGCAGATTGGAATTTATATGACAACGTATACATCAATAACATAAACTTCAATTCTGACTTTATCTTGGATGAAGATGTAGGTACTTTAGATGCTTACTCTTTAATTGATTTTGGGGCATCGTATAATATGGACGTAGGTGAAAATAACCTTACGCTTAGAGCTAACGTATACAACTTGCTTAACAATAATTATATCAATCAAACAGATCCATTTGGTTACCTAAATGGTAATGGAACTACGTTTAATGTTTCAGCCAAACTGGCATTTTAAGTAGAATCTTAATAAAAATAAAACCGATTTTGAAGGGCTATTCATAGAGATATGAGTAGCCTTTTTTATTTTTTTA
This sequence comes from uncultured Saprospiraceae bacterium, assembly GCA_937929885.1. Taxonomy (GTDB): domain Bacteria; phylum Bacteroidota; class Bacteroidia; order Chitinophagales; family Saprospiraceae; genus CALFUQ01. Next base: position 233 of record CALFUQ010000226.1, on the reverse strand, counting down.
TTTGTAATGAAACTAAAATTACTTAGTAGCTAGTCATAATTTCCATCTGTGGAATAATCAAAAATAATTTCACAACAACTTTGTTATCAAGGCCTTAGAGCATGGAACAAGAACAACAACTTAATAAAGTAAAGCCTTAATTAAACTGATACTCAAGTCTTAAAGTTTACTTCGCAAGTATCTTAGAAATAGCAGCCAATTCAGACTTAGAAAATTTTAGATTATCCAGCGCT
>CALFUQ010000225.1 GCA_937929885.1 uncultured Saprospiraceae bacterium | reverse complement strand
GCAAAATCTGTTAGATGCTTCAAGTCATATTTTACCTGCTTAAGATCTTCCTCAATCTGGGCAATTCGCTCATCTGCCTTAAACTTATTGTACTTAGAGATTCTCTTGATCTTAATCTCAGTGAGTCTGATGATATCTTCTTCAGTAATATCTCGTTGCAATTTTATTCGCTTGTCACCCTTCTTCGCTTTCATACTAGGAGTGACTACATATTCCTTTAAACCCTTATCGATTGCTTTTAATACCTCTTCCCACGATTCGCATTCTTCGATATCTCTATAAATCCTTTTCTCGATAAATATCTTTTCGAGACTTGACATGTGCCACTTCTCTTCTAACTCTCCTTTCTTAATCTCTAACTCTTGTTTTAAGAGATCCTTTGTATGAGCTGTAGAAGTAATCAGCAATTCATTCACCTTTAAAAACTCTGGCTTGTTGTTGACAATCACACAAGCATTAGGAGAAACTGATATTTCACAATTAGTAAAAGCGTAAAGAGCATCCATCGTCACCTGAGGAGAAATACCAGATCCAAGTAAAATCTGAACTTCCACTTCCTTCGCAGTATTATCTATTACTTTTTTGATTTTGATCTGACCTTTATCATTCGCTTTGATGATACTATCGATCAGATTATTGGTGGTCACTCCATAAGGAAGTTCGGTGATATTGATAATATTCTTGTCGGCTACCTCCATCTTAGCTCGGATTTTTACCTTGCCACCTCTCTTACCTGCATTATATTCAGTTACATCTATGGACCCGCCAGTCTGGAAATCTGGATAGATTTTAAAAGGCTTGCCTCTTAAAATTTTGATAGATGCTTTGATCAGTTCAATGAAATTATGTGGTAATATCTTAGTCGATAAACCTACAGCAATCCCTTCTACTCCTTGTGCGAGGAGTAAGGGAAATTTCATTGGCAAGGCTATAGGTTCCTTACGCCTACCATCATAGGATATCTGCCAGTCAGTGGTCTGAGGGTTGTACGCTACATCAAGTGCAAACTTTGTTAGCCTCGCTTCTATATACCTGGCTGCTGCTGCAGAATCACCAGTCCTTACATCACCCCAATTACCCTGCGGATCTATAAGTAAATCTTTTTGCCCCAGTTTAACCATAGCTGCACCTATTGCTGCATCACCATGAGGGTGATATTGCATAGTATGACCTATCAAGTTTGCTACCTTATTATATCTCCCGTCTTCTTTTTCTCTCATCCCAAACAAGATCCTCCTCTGCACAGGCTTGAGACCATCCTCTATCTTCGGGATTGCTCGCTCTAGAATTACATAGGAAGCATAGTCCACGAAGTAATCCTCATACATCCCCTGAATAGGCACCACATTGACGTCTGACTTACTTTCTCCCTTAGGTTTCCCTGCTGAACCTTTCTTTTTAGACATATTATATTAATGGATTATACATTTAGTATTGATTAGCAGCGCTAAAATAAATAAAAGATAAATTTTATATGAATTATCGGTAGTATAAATTAGGCAGCAAAACGTGTTAGCAATCCGTTAAATATCGTAAGTGCTTGTGATAGCTAGATTAATGCGCTATTTTTAAGAGGATGGATTTTATTATTAATATACATGGCAAGGAGCTTGATTTTATTCAGGCTTGTGAGCGCAATGAAAAATGGGCTCAGAAAAAGCTGTATGAAGACCATTATAGCCAGATGCTAAGTATCTGTATGCGGTACTCCAATAATAAGGAGGACGCACTAGATATCATGCATGATGGTTTTATTAAGGTTCTGAAAAATATTAGTAAGTACCAGGCTGGGACATCTCTTAAATCTTGGATGAAGCGTATCATGGTTAACACTGCGATTGACTTCTACAGAAAGCGGGTAAGAAGAAGAACGGAAGATCTAGAGACAGCATATGATTTGCAATCATTTGATCCAGATGTACTGAGCCAAATTAGCGCTCAAGGTATTTTGGCTTGTTTGCAAGAGCTCACTCCAGCATATCGATCTGTCTTTAGTTTGTATGTAATAGAAGGTTACCCCCACAAAGAGGTTGCGCAAATGTTAGGCATCACAGAAAGCACTTCACGTTCCAATCTTGTGAAAGCAAGGATGAAACTGAAAAACATTTTAGCAAAAAAGAATATCTCATAAACTTAAATGGGGAAGAAGAAATTCGATAAGGATATAAAAGAAAAATTAGAGGGACTGCAAATCAATTACGATGCTGCTTCATGGGATTCGTTTGAGCAGAAGTTAGATAATGCGATGGCTGAGGAAGAGATTGCAGATTTAGAGTTTGATCAGCAGATAAAAGATAAGATCCAAAATCAAGTAAACTTCGATTTCGAAGAAGAGCACTGGCAAGAACTTAGCAGTAGAATTGATTTAGAGAATGAATTGACAAATAAGATCTATTTGTTTAAAATCATCGAGTTAGTCATCCTAGTACTACTCGCTTATAGTTTCTTCCAGATAGAACCAATCAAAGATCCAGGAAAAAACCTTACACTTTACGCTCACTCTGAGATATTTAATAGTATTGATGCTGAGCAAGTCTTAGCTAAAGAAGTAGAGAAGACTGCTGTCGTTAAAGATAATTTTAATAGCCCTGATGTACTAAATCCAATTATCCTTGATAGAGAGGAGGTTAAGATTTATGCGCTTACTAATGGTCACTTTAAGAAATCACCACCACGAAGTATTAATAAAGCATCAGACATCAGTATTCCACTAGTTGCTCTAAACCAAGTAGTGACACAAGGTGATATCTCGGAGACCGAAGTAGTTAGTCAATCAGAATTAGTAACAGAAGAAGAAAAACAACAAGCGGAAAGAGAACTACTAGCTATCAATAGTCTAGATGATCAATATGAATCATTACTAACTATCCCAGCTTTCGCGAAAAAAGGAAACGAGAAATGGTTTTCATTTTCTGCAAGTGCAGATATAAATCTTGTAAATACACCCACTAATTTTTTAATCAATGGGAGAGATAAATTATTAGGTGCTGCTGGGGTGTCCAGTTCTATTGGATATAGTGTGAAAGCTGGAAAAAATGAATACGGAATAGGTTTAGGATACTCCTATAAAAGTTATGATCCAGAACTTAAAGAAGTATATGCCATTAATAATGATAATTCTATAAATACGTCTGCAAATACTGTTTACCAGACTAGTCTTAATAGAATACTTTTTCACGTAGCACAGATACCAGCAACTTATAAAAGATACTTGGTAGATAATCACAAGTGGAGTGCTTATGCATCGCTTGGAGTCACTCACAATTTCATCATGTACAGTGATTATGATTTGCCTGATGTATTGCTTAGTGGGACTTGGAATTCAAGAACTCGAAGAAAGGCAAATTCCGATCTTCTTAGAAGAACTTACTACACTGGATTATTACAAAATATAGACCAGCCCAAGACACTTAAAAATCAGACTGCTGCTGTATCCTCAAGTGAATTCAGAACAGAAGGAGATATTTTTGATAATGCATTTATCACTTCTTATACTGGCTTTGGTCTACAAAGGAAGCTTGGTTATAATCGATCAATATTCATGCAGGCTGGATATCATCATCAGTTCTTTGGTGATAAATTAGGTCCTAATGATGACCAAATCAATACATTCTCCTTCACCTTAGGGGGTAAATTTAGAATCTAACAAACATTCGGTATAAGCTTCTAGTTTAGTCTTCGTTGTATTTACAAGACTATGAAACGTATTTTATTTTTCTCCATCTCAATATTGACACTATCACTCTTAAGTTGTGGTGCTGCTCTAAACCTTGTAAGCAGAGAGGTAAAACTAAATGACTCCAACTCTACTCCTATTAATCATAACATATGGACAGATCTACTACAGAAACATGTAAAATCTTCTGGTGTAGATTATCAAGGTTTTATCGATGACTCTACTTCCTTTAATAAATATTTAGGATTACTAGAGTCCTCTTTACCAAATGAAAAAAACTGGTCAAGAGATGAGCAATTCGCTTATTGGATCAATGCTTACAATGCATTCACAGTGAAGCTAATAATAGATCACTATCCTACTAAAAGTATAAAAGATATAAAGAAAGGGGTTCCTTTTGTAAACTCTGTATGGGACATCAAGTTCATCAAAATTGAAGATCAAAAATTAGATCTTAATAATATCGAACACGGAATACTCAGAAAAAAATATGCAGATCCAAGACTACACTTTGCAATTAACTGCGCTTCTATATCGTGCCCTGCACTGCTAAATGAAGCTTATGTAGCAGAAAAATTAGACATGCAATTGCAAGAAGCAGGCATAGCATTTCTCAATGATAATCTCAAAAATAAGATAGACTCCAAAAACCCAAAGTTATCGCCAATCTTCTCGTGGTTTAAATCCGATTTCACTAAGGGGCAATCACTTATAGAATTTGTAAATCAATTTATAGATGAGCCAATCGCTGAGTCAGCTAAAGTATCAAAGACTGATTATGACTGGAATCTCAATGATATTAAAGATTAGAATTATCTTGCAGTCTTATGAGGCAGCAAGCATATCAAGAGAGAATCGATTCTTTACAAACTACATCTATATCTCTTAAATCTAGAGATAAAACCTTCTCGATATTAAGGCTATTATTTTTTATTGGAGCCATTGGGATTTCAATATTCTTAGTCTCTGTAGGATGGCTTTATGCTATTGCCTGGATAATTATTGCACTGATATTATTTTCTAGATTACTGAAATATCACGGGACCATAATCAAAGAAAGAAAGCTAACAGATGCGTTGATAGCACTGAATAAAAATGAAATAAAGTCTTTAGATAATGATCATAGTGGATTTGCAACAGGTGATCGGTATCAAGATGATAAGCACCCATACACTACAGACATGGATGTGTTTGGAGATCACTCCGTATTCCAAATGCTTAATCGAGCTGCTACTATATTCGGAGAAAATAAATTAGCTGAGGTACTTTCTAATAAGCTACCCCAAGCTAATATAACCTCACACCAACAAGCATCCCAAGAATTAGAATCTCGAATGGATTGGAGGCAGCGACTCTACGGATTGGGCAAGCTCGACATAGAAGAGCAACACAATTATGAAGGGCTTAACCGATGGATTAATTCTGAAAATCCATTAACTACAAATAAGATTCTGATTTATTTGGTAGTAGTTTTTTGTTGGGTTCTTTTTGCTGGATTGATCTATTATGGTGTTCCTTTTATGGCAGCCCTCCTTGCCTTTTTACCTAATGTCTTACTTAATTACAAAAACAACAAAGCGGTCAGCCAAGTACATGCATTGTTAGATAGAAATGAAAAATTTATAAGGCCATATGCTGATATCGTATCGTACCTAGAAGAAAGTAACTTTGAATCTGAGACGCTCAGACAGTTTAAGCAAAAATTTAGCACAAACAATAAGCCAGCATCTGAGGAGTTAAGACAACTTGCAAGTTACCTTAAGCAGCTTGATATCAGGACAAATTTTTTTGGATTTATATTTTGCTATGGATTTCAATGGGACTATATCTATGCAACAAAAGTAGAGGAATGGAAGGCAAAGAATAAAGATTCGTTATTTACTTGGTTAAAAACGCTAGGCGAATTTGAGTACATCTCTTCTATTGCTAACTATGCATTTCAGCGACCATCATTTTGCTATCCTTCAGTTTTAGATAACCATCAGTTTATAGGTCATCATTTAGGTCACCCCTTACTACATCACCAGCAAAGGGTGAGCAATGACTTCTCCATGAAGACCCAGAAGCATATCAAAATAGTGACAGGATCAAACATGGGTGGTAAAAGCACATTCCTAAGAACCCTCGGTGTAAATATGATCTTAGCATATGCTGGCTCCAAAGTCTGTGCAATAGAACTCACCCTACCCTATCTACAACTCATGTCAAGCATGAGAACTCAAGATGCGCTTAAAGAAAATACATCTTCTTTCTATGCAGAACTCAAAAGACTCAAAATGATTTTAGATCAAGTAAAAGAGAGGGACGATGTATTCTTCCTCCTAGATGAAATCTTGAAAGGCACCAATTCTAATGACAGACATAATGGTGCAAAAGCAATGATCAAACAAATGATTGCTAACAATGGATCGGGTCTTGTGTCTACTCATGATCTTGAACTTGGAGAGATGATAAGTGAACTCCCAGAAGCAATAGATAATATTTGCTTCGAGGTAAATGTAGAAGGGAAAGAATTAGTATTCGACTATAAAATCAAAGATGGTATCTCGAAAAGTTTTAATGCTACACACCTAATGAGGAATATTGGGATTGATATTTAGTCAATTTAAATCCCGCAGATTTCGCAATTCAGCACTGATTTTAAAAGTATCAATCGGATATTCTGCGATATCTGCGGGAGAAAGATTTATGCTTTTCTAATTTAGAATTCCCTGTCTATACGTACCCCATCATCTCCATCCCATGACCAACCAAACTTTAGTCTTAATCCAACGTAAGGTGAAGAGAGATCGTTATCATTAAACCCTTGTGTATCAACATTAGTTACAAATCTATATCCTGCATTAGCACCTATTCGAAACCATCTAAAGACATTCACCTCCATTCCTATTGATGGCTGCATAATAAATACTTGATCTGAAGGAGACTCTTCAATCTCTAACTTACCTCCACCAGTTTGCAAATAAGCTACTGGGTGTATTGGCTTGTGACTATTAAATGCATATCCAAGCAAAAGATCATGTCCACCAATATCTGCTCTCATCCCATTATCAAGTGTAGACTCAGATCCATATCCCGTCCATCCTATTAAGAAATTTTTGTTAAACTCAAACATAAAATAACCTCCATTACTAATATCAAAATTATCATTGAAGTTAGTTAGGTTGTTTATGCTTCCTCCCCATACACCTGTCAAATCAATCCCTCCTTGATTAAAGATTGTCTGATCTTTCTGAGCATTCATGAGAGTAATAGAGCATATACAAAGTGCTAATAGTGTAATTGTTTTTTTCATGGTTGTTGTTTTTTATAGTTTAGTAATACTAAATCGACGTGACTATACAACTGTTCGGTGAAGAAAGTTCCTTCTTTAACAAAACCATAATAATTCAGATGAATGAAGTGAAAGATTCGATGAAATGTAATTACCCTTTCAGCTAGTTTAATTTAATCCAATGAGTTACCAAATTTTAGGGTGAAGCAACTTATACTTCATTCTCAGTATTTTAAAACACTTAAAATTCTTACTAAATCTAAAATAATTACAATTTCTTGGCTCTATCCATATCTCGCTTAGCGTCACGATCTTTGATCGTCTGGCTTTTGTCAAAAGACTTTTTCCCTTGCCCGAGGATGATTTCTACTTTGATATGACCTCTTTCTGAGAAGTAAACTCTGTATGGGACTAAAGTGAGTCCCTTCTCTCTTACACGCTTAAAAAGCTTTTTGAGTTCAGCTTTTTTGAGCAATAATTTTCTATCAGCCCTTTCTTCGTGATTGTTTATGTTACCGTACTTATACTCTGCGATGAACATATTCTTTATAAAAAGCTCATCGTCTTTAAAATAACAAAAGGCATCATTTATATTAGCCTCACCTCCTCTGATAGATTTGACCTCTGTACCACACAGTACGATACCAGCTTCTATCTCCTTGAGGAAGGTATATTCAAACTTCGCTTTACGATTCTTTATTTCCTTATGTACAGCCATTGGCACAGCTAAATTGGCTGCAAAAATAGAATTTTAAACTTGACCCCACTAATCAATGTTAGCGCTAACGAAACTTAAAACTTAAAGCGTTTCTAATATAAAATTGGTCATCTTGGTATAGAGATGTAACCTAGCGTTATCACCATAAATACCATGATTCCGATTAGGGTAATAATAGGTATCAAATTGCTTATTGGCTTTAATCAAAGCTGATGCCATCTCGATAGAATTTTGCGCATGCACATTGTCATCTGCATCTCCATGGATTAAAAGATAACTTCCCTTTAATTGGTCAGCAAAATAAACTGGAGAATTATCTTTATAACCATCTGAGTTTTCCTCTTCTGTTCTCATATACCTTTCTGTATAGATGGTATCGTACCACTTCCAATTAGTCACTGGTGCTACTGCTATAGCGGATTTAAACACATCATTACCTTTAAGAATACACAGTGATGACATGTACCCTCCATAACTCCATCCGAATATGCCTATTCTTTCAGCATCTACAAAGGGCAAAGAGCCTAGGTACTTAGCTGCAGAGATCTGATCTTCTGTTTCGTACTTACCTAATTGCAAATAAGTCTTCTTTTTAAATGCTTCCCCTCTTGCACCTGTTCCACGGTTGTCTACACTTACAACTATGTAACCATTTGATGCAAGCATTTGATGCCACCAGTAATTCATTCCTTTGTAGCTATCAGTCACTGTCTGGCTTCCTGGACCACCGTACACGGTCATAAATACTGGATACTTTTTCCCTACCTCCATATTTGCAGGCCTAAGCATCCATCCATTAAGTTTGTCTCCTGTATCATTTGTGAAATCAAAAAACTCCAATGGCTGAGTCTTGTGGCTCGTTTGGAGAGATTTAAGGTTTGCATTGTCCTCTAGCTGTCTAACTAACTTCCCTGATCTTGTATACACTCCTTGGCTTGAAGGATTATTTACATCTGAGTGTTTCCAGACATAATAATCAAAAGTACTGCTGTATTGCGCTCCACTTGTACCAGCCTTATTTGAGACCAGTCTAGTCTTACCACTATTTATATCTGTCTCGTACAATTCTCTCGCTAGCGGTGATTTTTTTGCTGCTTGATAATATACTTTACCATTAGCCTCATCTAACCCATAGAAAGATGTAACATCAAAGTCGCCTTTTGTCAATGCTTTCTTCTCTTTACCATCAATATCATGCAAGTAGATATGATTGAATCCACTCTTTTCACTAGTCCAAATAAATTGCTTGCCGTCTTTTAAAAAAGTTAGGTTGTCAGTTATGTCAATATAGTATTCATTCTCTTCTGATAACAAGTAAGTAGTATGACCACTATTGCTATTTGCAAGTAAGAGCTCCAATAAATTTTGATGCCTATTCATCTTAAAAACACAAAGCTGATTTGCATTTTGTGTCCATTTGATTCTGGGTATATACATATCTGTCATATTCCCCATATCTACATCTACTGTATTACCTTCTTCTATATTAAAAATATGTGCGCTAACATCAGCATTCTTCTGCCCTACTTTAGGATATTTAAACGTGATGTATTTAGGGTAGACCTCATCATGATGTTCAGTCATTGTAAACTCAGGAACCTCAGTCTCATCAAACCTTATGAAAGCAATTTTCTTACTATCAGGTGACCAATAAAAAGCTTGGGCAAACCCAAACTCTTCTTCATACACCCAGTCCGTTGCACCATTAATAATTTTATTAAATGAACCATCAGTTGTTACAGGTTCAGTTATACCCGTAGCTAAATCGAGATAATAAATGTTATTCATGAATACATATGCTGCCTTGCTACCATCTGGCGATACCGTACAATACTGTACCTTACCTTCATCATAAACAGGCATAAGTGATTTACTCGCACGATCATAAATATGAAACACCGCTTTAGAAGATCTACGATAAATACTCTCCCTCTGGGACTCGATTATAATTTTAGATTCATCATCAGTAAAAGTGTATGCGCTTATATTTCCTTCAAATTCTTTTTCATCTGACAAGCTTGCGGTGGACCATATCTCTTCTACCATTTCGCCAGTGGTGATATCATATCTTAATATCTTATCTCGATCACTGTTTAGCTTAGTGTAATGTCGACCATCTTTTAAGAAGTTAAAACCTGGAACTGATTTCTCGTAAAATTTATAATTCTTCCAAATATCTTCTAACGTAATCCCTGTCTGAGCAAATACTGATGATTGAAACAAGAATAACAAACTGAATATCAAAAACCTAAACTGCATTTCTAATGATTTATATTTAAGGTGAAATTAGCTATTTAAAAACAACATTTATGGATTACAAGTTTACCATTCTCATTATGGTTTTGTTAATGTCTTGCCAAACAGATCAGCAGGAAGTCTCTCAAGTAGCTGATAAATTTTTCGAATCTGAAAGAAAAATAAACTTAGATCCTGATCGATACAATGTAGGCTTTCTGATAATGGATGGGGTTTACAATACCGAGCTCACAGCACCTTATGATATATTTCAGCATACTATTTTTAGAAAAGGAATTAAGAGTATGAATACCTTCTTAATCGCAAATACTTTAAACCCAATAACTAGTTTTGAAGGCATAAGAATGCTACCTGACTTTAATTACCTCGAAGGTGAACTTCCCAAAATTGATATACTAGTAATACCAAGTGCAGAGCATCATCTCGACACAGACTTAGAAGACGAGGCTATGATAAATTTTGTAAGGAAAGTTTCTAAAGATGCGATGTATATCACATCTCATTGTGATGGAGCCTTTGTCTTAGCTAAAGCTGGATTGCTAGATGAGGTGGCTTCTACAACATTTCCAAGCGATATCGATAAATACAAAAAAATGTTTCCTGAGCTTGATGTCAGGAAAGATGTACTCTTTGTACATGATGGGAAGTATATAACATCGGCTGGAGGAGCAAAGTCATTTGAGGCAGCACTTTATCTTGCAGAGGAATTGTATGGCAAGGAAATAGCAAAAAGCCTCTCTGGAGGTTTAGTTATTGATTGGGACTTGGATGAGGTTCCACATGTGAAAATATAAAAGCGCTCCTAACATCCTTAAGGTGCTGGGCACAGTTTTAAGAAAACACTCTTAACATATCTCCATCTTGAGTTACATTATAGGTTGTCAATCCTCCTGAGCCATTAGCATTAAGGCCATCGCCATCCTGAGCAAATCTTGCTCCATGAGCGGTACATTCCCAGTTATCAGCGAATTTGTCATACTTCACTTGATTGAGACCTTCATGACTGCACTTTTGTGTTGCGGCGATATACTGACCATCAATGTTATTTGCGACTACGATATTATTTGTAATGATAAAGCTTCCAGGAGACCTGAGTGAATCAAACTCATTTAAGTCAACTATGAAATCTACCTCTAATTCATCTGGTGTGTTTGCACTATCTTTTGTACAACCAATTATGCATGGTGTGGTGAGGACAAACGCAGCACCTACTCCTAACTTTGATATAAATTCTTTCCGATTCATCTATTTGAGTTTTTGTCCTATTATTACGATTACAAATCCTTTGTTAGTATTTATAGATCATCAATTTATACAACTAGAGTACTAAACTGTCGTGCAATTCAATCTAAACCCTACTCCATGAATATTTTCAATTTTTAAAGCTGGATCTTCTTTTAGATATTTTCTAAGTCTACTAATAAAGACATCCATACTCCTTCCTAAAAAATAATCATCTTCTCCCCATAAGCTTTCTAAAATTACACTGCGCTTAAGGATGTTATTTTTATGCTTGACTAATAAGTATAGTAAGTCTCCTTCTTTCTGGGTTAAATTCTTAGACAGATCACCTTTTACTAGACTGAGGTTTTTATGGTCATAAGCATAAGTTCCAATTTTAATGACATCCTTATCAGTGACATTTGTGATATGTTTTCTTTTTAGGAAGACTTTAATTTTAAGGATAAGTTCTTCAATGCTAAATGGCTTAGTGATATAGTCATCAGCGCCTAGCCTGAGGCCTTCTAACTTATTTTCTTTAAGTGCTTTAGCTGTGAGAAAAATTATAGGTATTTCAGGATCAATATTTCTTATTTGCCTTGCTAGCTCAAAGCCATCCATCTCTGGCAACATCACATCAAGTAAGCATAGATCGACCTCGTTTTCTTTAAAAGATTCTAGGCCACTCTTCCCATCAGCTACATGTATAACTTCGTACCCTCCTAGTTCTAGATTATCTTTAGTCAGAAAGGATAAGGAAGCATCATCTTCAACATATAATATTTTAGGCTTTGTATCCATCTTAATTATTTATTTATAGGAATGGTAATAGTTATAGTCGTGCCCTCTCCTTCTTTAGATTTTAGATCTAATTTCCACTTATGAGAATCACAAATTCCCTTTACATAAAATAGGCCTAGTCCAAATCCTTTGACATCATGGACATCTCCAGTTGGGACTCTGTAAAATTTCTTGAATACTTTTTTAATCTCTTCCTTGCTTATACCTACCCCCTTATCTTCAATCGAAAGTAAAATAGTTTTACTGTGTTTGATCGCCTGTACTTTTACTGATGGTGAACTATCAGAATATTTTACTGCATTGTCTATGATATTATAAATCATGTTAGTGAAGTGTACTCTATCAGCAGAGATCTTAGTATCTCCAATGATGTCTGACTCTAACTTTACTGTACCTCCTATATTAGTTTCTTGCAATTTTAAATTCTCGCTATTAACTACATCTTCTAGAATTTTGATAAAAGAAATTTCCTCCTTATTGAGTTCAAAACTTCTCTTCTCTAATTTTGCCATCGTGAGTACTTTCTCTACCTGATTGTTGAGACGTTGGTTTTGTTCTTTAATAATGGAAGTGTACTGCTTGAGTCGAGGGTCTTTGCTTAGTTTTTCATCTCGCAATAATACATCTGAGGCAATCTTAATAGAAGATATGGGGGTCTTAAATTCGTGAGTCATATTATTAATAAAATCCTTTTGCATCTCACTATACCTTCTCTGCTGCAAGATTACCCAGATAGAGTAGATAAAAAATAAAATTGCTAGAAGTGCTATCAAACTGTATAGAACAGACATCCTCATCTGTTCAAGCAGAAAGGTTTCTTTTTCTGGAAACTTGACCACGAAATAATAGATTAAGTTTTCGTCATCGATCTTAGGGAAAGTCTCAGATCTACTATACTCTCGTGTATCAGTACTGAGGCTACAATATTTTCCATAAGCCAAATCTTTATTGAGACAATCATAAACAGCGTATTCAAAATCAGTATCGAGATTATGGGCATTAAATTCTCTAAACAAATAATCCTCTAGGATATTACCATCTATTGCATCATTGATATTTACCGCATAATAGTTAGATGCTTCTCGCTTTATGAGATTTGTTTTAGGAAGACTTGATTTGTTAAATGTTGCAAGAGACTGAGCAACGTTTCTTAGAGCAATAGTTACAGATTGATGAAATGCTTTTTCTTCAATATCCAATCGCTTCATCACCCAATACGACTGGATATATATGATACCTAAGATGGCAAGGCCACCCAAGATTAGCAATCTTCGTATTAGATAATTAGGCATGGTGTTATAATATCAAAGTTATGGCATCTATATACTACAAGTTTTCGCTTAACAAGTCATTAACAACGGATTAAATTTTGGTATAATATGTTTTGTACTTATGTCAGATAAATTGCCGATTAGTCGTCAGATGCTTTTAACATCCACTTATAAGTAGTTATTTATCTCATGTCAATCCTTATTTTTACAGCTTAATGAGACACTGGATAAAATTAATTTTTCTACTTACTTGCGCTAATCTCAGTGTATCTAGTCTTGCTCATGGCCAGCAGGTAAACCCTTTTGATATTATACAGACTAAAGCAGGCTCGGCGTCAACCCCACAAATTATCCTAGGCGCAAATGATAGTATAGGTTATTATAATGAAGATATAGATGTAGTAGATTCTACGTTGTTTGAGGAAAGTGTGGATACACTTATTCCAGAATCAACTGTCAACACTGAAAACCAACTTAATGTCGAAGAGGATAACCCATTTAATATTAGAAGTACTAACAGCATAGCCGTTACTCCTAGGGAGGAAGTAAAGGAGGAGCACGAAATTATTGCTGCGGTCGAAACGCAAGATAAAAGTGAATCCAGTTGGTTCTCTAAACTCATTCCTAGAAAGGAGGCTGTCTCTAATATTGATTATTCCTTGAATTTTATTTTTTGGATTCTTATAGTTTCCTTACTCATATTAGCCGCAGTTATCAATTTGAAAAGAAAAAGTTTTTTGAATTTATATCGAGCAATAACTAATGATAATTATCTCAAATTACTTCAGAGGGAAGAACAAAGTGGCTCTTCATTTTTCTTTTTGTTGTTATACTTTCTTTTCTTTCTAAATGCTTCTTTGTTTTTATATCAGACAATTATTAACAAGTTTGAGGTAAGCGGCTATAAAGTTTTTCTTGCTCTATTTGGGGGTCTATTACTTGTCTACGCTATTCGGCTCATTTCCACTTACATATTACAGATTACGTTTCCACTTGAGAAAGAGGCAAAGCAATTTAACTTCACCATTATTATGTTCAACATAATAGTTGGCTTGTTGCTTATCCCAGTAAATATTCTGATCGCTTATGCACCTTTTGGGAGCAACTTAATATATCTAGGCTTAGGTATAATCCTGCTGTTCTATGTACTACGTCAAATAAGAGGCCTGTTTATAGCTTCAAGAACAAAAGGCTTGAGTTATTTTCATTTTTTTATTTACCTTTGCACCTTCGAAGTAGCACCAATTGTTTGGATTATTTCATTCATAAAAAATTGGTACTCAGTTAGTTAAGTAGCACTTTAAACACTAATACATTTATGCCTTCAAAAGGTAAAACTGCTTATAAGGAACTACACAAGCCAGTTAAAACGATATTAATCAGTCAGCCCAAACCCGAAAGGTCTGTCTATTTTGATATTGAATCAAAGTGGAATTTAAAAATCGACTGGAGGCAATTTATTCATGTAGAGCCTGTCACAGAAAAAGAATTCAGAAAGAACAGGTTGAGACCTGACGATTATAGTGCAATCATATTCACTAGTAAAAACTCTATAGAGCATTTTTTCAGAATGTGTGAAGAGATGAGGGTTAAGATGTCTCAGCAAACCAAGTACTTCTGCCTAACAAAAGCTATAGCAGATTATCTGCAAAAATTTATAGTCTACAGGAAACGTAAGGTTTTCGTAGGTGTAAGGAAAGTTGAGGATTTAAAAACCTCATTCATGAAGCATCGTGAAAATGAAAAATTCTTGCTTCCATGTTCTAACCTAGGAGCTAAGAATGTAGTAGAATTTCTTGAAAAGCACGACTTTGACTACAAAGACGCAATGATGTACAAAACTGTATCTAGCGACCTGTCAGACCTTACGGATGTCACGTACGATGTTTTAGTGTTTTTTAGCCCACTAGGAATAGAATCTTTATACGAAAATTTTCCTAATTTTAAGCAGAACAAAACAAGGATGGCAATATTTGGTACAAAGACAAGTAAGGCCGTAGAAGATAGAGGACTTTATATAAATATTAAGGCTCCTTCTCCAGAGAATCTTTCAATGGGAATGGCGCTTGAAAATTACCTTAAGAAGTCAAACGTTTAATTTTTATATTTCTAACACCCTTAGTACGGGTTTTTAACCCAGGCTCTAGTCTTTTGGCTAGAGCTTTTTTATTTGCTTTCTATGGGGAATGGTAATAATCAACTTATAACCAAACTAAAGTCAGAACTCAAGGAGAATCCCCTCCCTGGTACCAAAGCTCAATTCTTAATGGCACCAGATCCTAAGGAATATTACAATAGATTATCAGATAATTATAGAGATGCAGCAGTCTTAGCATTAATCTACCCTATAGATGATAAACTACATCTTGCATACATCGAACGCTCTGCTAATGATAGTCGTGACAAGCATGCAGGGCAAATAAGTTTTCCTGGTGGCAAATTAGAGCTTGATGATGATTCTTTACTTGCTTGCGCCCTAAGAGAAGCTAATGAAGAGGTAGGAATTATAGAAAATGATATTGAAGTATTAGGAGAACTCTCAAAAGTATTTGTCTACGTAAGTAATTTCATGGTTTATCCATTTGTTGCATATAGTAAAACTAGGCCAGTCTTTAAGCTGGACACTTCTGAAGTACAGCAAGTATTAGAAGTGCCAGTAGAAGATTTACTTGATGAGCACAATCATAAGGTGAAGGATCTCACCATCAGAAACTATTTACTTAAGGATGTACCCTACTACGATATTGATGGTAAAGTGCTTTGGGGTGCTACTGCCATGATGACTGCAGAACTTAGTTACTTGATAGAGAAAATTACTTAACGGTTAATTAAGCAAATTTAATCCTAGTAAGACGTTATAGTGTTATGAAACTTTATATAAGCATTTTACTTTGCCTATTCTCGATTACACTCACAAGCCAAGATTGGACTTTCCAAAAAGAGGTTGATGGGATCAAGGCATATAACAGAACAGTAAAAGACTCAAAATTTAAGGAATACAGAATAGAAGCAGAAATCGAAAGCTCACTAGAAAGCATGGTAGCTGTATTGCAGGATATAGATATCTATCTAGATGTTTTTCCAGATAATAAATCAGCTTCTTTAGAAAAAACTAGTGGTGAGACGCACTTCGAAATTTTTCTTCATACAAAGACTCCATTCCCTGTCAAGGATAGATTTACCTATTCACAAACAGATTATAGCTATGATTCTGCAAGCTCAACTGTCAACATATCTGTCGATTGCTTAGACAACGAATATCTCCAAAAACAAAAAGATAGAGGAGTACTAGTTATTGATTGTAAAGGCTTCTGGAAAATTAAAGATCTCAAAAATGGTAAACTTGGAATAGTCCATCAGTTCTATGCGGATCCTGGTGGAATGGTGCCTGCATGGATAGTTAACAAGCGCACAATCGAATCTCCTATTAAGTCTATAAAATCGATTAGGAAATTCGTCAAGAAGAAAGCTTATTTAAACAGGTCTTATGATTTTATCAATCGAGACTAGTCCTCAATTTTTCGGAGTCCTTTATCTAGATACTGGTACCCAGTGTACATAGTTATAATCGATGCAATCCATAACATTGCAATGCCTATAGGTTGGCATGGTGGTAAGATAGTAGAAGCTGCTGCTGGGGCTCCAATTAAGAAACCAAGTGCTAACATCTGAATAGCAGTTTTAATCTTTGACAGGTAAGTTACAGGTAATAAGTCTTCTTTACTTTCGGTAGTCTTCGCCAAAAATTCTCGAAGCCCTGACACCAAAATTTCTCTACATAAAATAACTATGGCCGCAATGATGTTCCATCCACCGATAACATCATTTTTAACCAGCAATAGGATTACGGTAGAGACAATTAATTTATCAGCTATCGGATCTAAAAGCCTGCCAAAATTTGATTGTAAATTCATCTTACGAGCTAGATACCCATCTAGGTAGTCAGAAACTGAGGCTAAAAAGTATATCGCCAATGATATCCAAACATATTTATTACCCTCAAAATGAAAGGTTACTATCAATATTGGAATCGCAAAAATGCGCCCTAGCGTCAGTATATTAGGTATATTAAGTTTCATTGACTAAGTCCGAAATTAATATATTTAAATGATTGAATTATTAAGACACCAGTAATATCTAAACATGAAAAAAGTAATAGCTATCCTAATTACAATATTGGCTCTTGTAGGAATAGATACCTACATTATGAATGGCTTAGTATTCGGATTAAATCGAGTAATTCCTAGGACCGTAAATAAAGCAGAAAAGAAAGAAATGGATGTCCTTCCACTTGATAAACTTAACCTACCAGCTGGTTATAGCATCGATTTGTACGCTGAAAATGTCAAAAACGCAAGATCAATGACGCTTAGTCCATCAGGAACTCTCTACGTAGGGACTCGAAATGAAGGCAGCGTTTACGCTCTAAAAGATACTGATGGAGATAACAAAGTAGACAAACAGTACATACTACTAGAAGGCGGCTCTATGCCAAATGGTGTTGCTTTGAAAGATGGTGATCTTTATGTCGCAGAACATTCCAGAATAGTAAAATTCACTGATATAGAATCTAAGCTTGAAGACCCAGGCACACCTGAAGTAGTATATGATAAATTTCCTACGGAGAAACATCATGGCTGGAAGTATATAGCATTCGGGCCTGATGGAAAATTATATGTGCCGGTAGGAGCACCATGCAACATCTGCGAATCAGAGGAAGATATATATGCTTCTATTACCAGAATAAATCCTGATGGTACAGACTTAGAAATAGTACATACTGGCGTAAGGAATACAGTTGGGTTCACATGGCATCCAGAGACTGACGAACTCTTCTTTACGGATAATGGAGGTGATATGATGGGCGATGACTTACCTGCTTGTGAAGTAAACAAGGCTACAAGCTCTAATATGAATTTTGGTTACCCTTATTGCCATCAAGGCGATACACTTGATAAGGATTTTGGTGATGGCAAAAACTGCGGTGACTATACCAAACCATTCCAAAATTTAGGGGCACATGTGGCTCCACTTGGATGCGAGTTTACAAACTTTAATGCTCAGCCTAAAAACTCTTTACTAATCGCTGAACACGGCTCATGGAACCGAAGTAAGAAGTCTGGTTATAAAATTAGTATGGTGGAGCTTGATGGTAACAATAACTCAGCAGGTTATAAAGACTTTATTACAGGCTGGCTAGATGATACCACAGATGAAGTCTGGGGTAGACCTGTTGACTTAGAATGGATGCCAGATGGTAGTTTATTAATCAGTGATGATTTTGCAGATGTAATCTATAGAGTAAGTTACACAGGTGTTTAACGGACGGTTAGTCTGCAGTCGATTCATCTGGAACTAACTTAATTACACGTACAGTTTCTATTTTGGTATCACTTACCATATCTAGAATAAATTTAAAACCATCCAGCTCTATCTCTGCTCCTTCCTCAGGTATGTTACCAGAAGTCATAACTATATAGCCAGATAAAGTTTGATAGTCTCCTTCAGGCAGTTTTAAAGTCTCATATTTTTCATTGAGATAATCTATCTCTAATCTTCCTGAGAAAAGATATTCGTTATCGCTTATTGCTAGTTCGACAAACTCTTCATCATCATGCTCGTCTGCTATCTCTCCAAATATTTCTTCGAGAATATCCTCTAACGTGATGATACCAGCAGTACCCCCAAACTCATCTACTACGCACGATATGTTAGTACCATTTTTGATAAATCTTAGCATAAGATCTTTTACATTCATTGCTTCTGGAACGAATGGAATATCAAGGACTAATCGCTCTACGCTGTCTGGATTTTCTAACAATTGCTGGTGATGCACATAGCCAAGTATGTTTTCGATATCTCCATCTGATATAAGAATTCGACTATAACCAGATAGCTTAAAGGTGTTTTTTAATTCTTCTATACTTGATTTTATATCTATCTCGGTTATCTCTGTTCTAGGAATCATGCAATCTCTCACCTTTAGATTATGAAGATTGAGAGCGTTAGTCAAGATATCTTTATCTACATTTTCATTTTCATCATCTAGGGTATCTTCTATGTAATCTTCTAGATCCATCCTCGTCAAAGCAAGATCAGTAGTATCAATTGGTTTTCTAAATATATACTTGAGGATAACGTCTGTAAACTTAGTAGTAATCCAAGTAGGCAAACTTAGTATCGCTTTAAAAAAAAGAAGTGGAAAGGCTAAAAAATAAAGAACATCATTAGCATATAATCTGAAGAAAGTTTTAGGCAAGAACTCTCCAAAAATGAGTACCACAACCGTGATGATGAACGTAATCAAAAGTAGCGATATGCCTTCTCCAAAAAAGCCAATTATCGAAGGCTCTAACCACTTAGTCATAAAGTAGGTAAAAACAACAAGAGCAATATTATTACCTACAAGCATAGTAGCAATAAACCACTTAGGCTTGTCATAAAAGCTCGCTAGTATCGCACCACGTTTAGAGCCCTTGTCCCGCTTGATTTCTACACCCAGCTTACTAGCCGAAAGAAAGGCAATCTCTGACCCTGAAAAGAATGCAGATAGGACTAAGAAAATAAATATGATTAATAAAAGCACGTACTACTAAGATATAGCTTTTTAGTTTCCTGGAGACGGATTCTCATCATCGCTTTTAAGCGCTTCGGTAAGCTTTTCGAATTTCATCTTTGATGAAAATTTTCTTTTAATCTCAAATCTTGTAAAATCTTCATTTGCATCTATACCATAACCCATAATGGTATCTCCTTGTTCTGGTCGAGTAATCATTACAAATTTTTCGGAACTGATACGTTCCTCTTTCTCATCCCAGATTAACTCATTTGTTTCTAGCTTCTCGTTTTTCTGATTATAGAATACAACACTATCCCGTACAATTATCTTCTTATCCTTTTCCATCCTGAGTGCATATCTGGCATCGAGATAAGAGCCGACACGTTGAAACTCATCATAGAATTTGACATGTATCCCATTAGGAAATTCATCGATCGGATTATTTCTATCTAGATGCCTGAGTAACTCGGGACTGATCACCTTTACTTTCACAATGGCAGAATCAGAATAAATTAGTTCTACATCTGTAGCCTTCTCTAATTTTACTTCTTTCTCGTCTATTAGTCTATTAATCTGATCCATATCATTGGAGCAGCTTGCAAAAGTAATGATGCTTATTATGGTAAAGAATGTTCTCATTAACGCATCACTGTGAAGTCCCCATTCAAGATTTGAATAGTATCATCGAAAAACCTAACTCGCGCGACCCAGGAGTATGTTCCTGTGTCAACCAACTTACCCCTAAATCTACCATCCCATCCTTTCTTAGTATCTGGGATTCCAGAATCTAATGATATATCTGTCTCCATATACATTCGATTACCCCATCGATCAAAAACCATAAGCTGCTCTACTATTTCGGCTGAAGGGCCTGCAAATATTCTGAAGTAATTATTTTCGGACTCTGGCTGATTAGACTCAATGATGATTGCGGTAGGAGGGTAAACATCATAGTTTGCATTTGTAGTTATGGTAACCATATCTTGAGCCACACAACCATCATCACTCGTAGCAGTAACAGTATAGGTAGTCGTCCCACGAGCAATCACTGACAGTTCAAAACATTCTGGATCAATACAAGTAATCCCTTCAGTTGGAGTCCATTCTAATGTGACATTATATTCTGGAGGGTTATAGCTTGCATTAATTTCAACAGGAAGACCTAGGTCAGTTGTTTGAGGGTCGCCAGCTTCTACTGTCAATGCTTCAGGCTCACTTATCATTACCATTTCTGACCTTTCACAACCTTTAATGTCTCTTGTGTATATGGTATAGGTACCAGCAGCAAGGTCTCTAAAATTAGGATTGAGACTATAATTTACATCATCAAAACTGTAGAGATAATCTGGATTACCTCCAACTCCTTGTGCAAAGATAGCTCCTGTTGGAACATTAGCACATCCTAAATCAGTTGGGGTAAGGTCTAATGTAAAATCAACAAGGTCATCACAGCAAGGTTGAATCGTAAAAGGCAGCGTATACGTTACTAAGCATCCCTTCTCCGACTCCACAGTAAGTGCTGCTATCTTCTCTCCTATAGATTCATAAGTAACAGACTGGGGTTGTTGCCCCGATCCAAATTGAGGGGTAGCTCCTTGTCCAAAATTCCACTCCCAGCTAACTATTGAAGTATTATTATCCATTGATGCATCAGTAAAAATTACCTCTCTATCACACTCAAGAATATCAAGATTCACATCTGGTTCAAAAAGCGGTTCAGGACCTAAAAATTCTCCTGTCCCTGTAAAGTCAATTTCGAAACCTGCTCCAGATTCATCCCAATTATTTACAAGTAGCGCATAACTTGTCCCTTCAACCATATTTATAGAACTCACAAATCCATCTTGTCCATCTATACATCCTCCACCCTCTTCTACATCATTAGCCTCTTCACGCATTCCAGTTAATGACCCACAACTCACAACTCCAGGCGCATTACCACCATATGCTGCACTACACCTTATCGGTACTCTCGAGTCTCCTTGATCTAGACCATCTGGCAACTCGAAAAGCACCCAATCGATATCGTCCTCTAACAAAGGAGAAATAACAAAACCTAAGGTTCCACTATTTGCAGCAGTCCAACTAAACCAGGTACTTTGATTTTCTGAATCTCCTCCAAGGCCTCCGAGACAAGTGCCTCTCGCTTCATCAGAATCGGTTCCACCACCAGATACTGTCTGTACTGTAAATGTAGATTTATCACATAAAATAGAACTGCCAGAAAAGTCCTGCCCAGGTTCTACTGGAGGATTAAAATTATTGAGACATAACTGAAAAGTTCCTACTGCCCCATCACTTCCATCTACTCTTATGAGATAGGAAGCTCCAATCACCAATCCTCCTTGAAAAAGATTTATCGCTCCTACACCTCTTTCGTCTCGTTCACATGCCAATGGTCGAATGGTTCCAAAACATCCATTGTCTTCATATAGATTGACTTGAGGTTGATTAAGTGTACCTTGATTCGCAGAGCCATTAACTAAAATATTAACAGCTTTAGCCATAGCTGTAAATCTAAACCAAACGTCATGGCTTTCTGATTCTCTACCTGACCAACAAAGCGGCAAGGAGTAAATGGCCTCACCAGGAAGGTCAGCTCCATTTACATTAGTAAACTCTCCTACTACAGAACAATAGTCTGCAGGGTCTGCAATTTGCTGAGCACGATCACAAGAAATATTGTCTTGAGCATTAAGACTAGCAACACAAATACACAAAAAACCTAATAATAATAAAGGGCTCACTCGAAGTCTATTCATCTATTGCGTGTTTATGATTTATAAACGCATTAATCGTTAAAAAATGCTGATTTAAAGTGTAAAATATCCGTTAAAGACCACTGATAATCGTATTGTTTAATTATGAGACTTGATAACTATCGATAAATGGAATAATCGGTAAGTTTGTGGGTAGTTATGCTTTATCTAGTCCCTACTCCAGTTGGCAATCTTTCTGACATTACATTTAGGTCTATTGAGGTCCTTAAGGAGGTTGATCTAATTCTTGCTGAAGATACTCGACACTTCGGCAAGCTTAAAAAGCATTATGAAATAGACACAGCAACTCGCTCCTACCATAGTCATAATGAGCACCACACAGTGGATAACTTAATAGAAGAATTATCCCATGGCACTAGCATGGCATTAGTAACTGATGCAGGTACGCCTGGCATATCTGACCCAGGGTTCTTGTTGGCACGAGCATGTCATGCAGCTGATGTTAAGGTGGTTGCATTACCTGGTGCTACTGCTTTTGTGCCAGCATTAGTAGCTTCAGGGTTACCGTCAGATAAATTTTTCTTTGAGGGCTTTTTGCCTACTAAAAAAGGCAGACAAACAAGACATAAATTTCTTTGTGAATTTCCTCACTCATTTATTCTTTATGAATCTCCATTTAGATTAGTGAAATGCTTGAAAGAACTTATCGAACATTGTGGAGCTGATAGACAAGCTTGCGTAGCCAGAGAGATTTCTAAAATTCATGAGGAAGTCACTACTGGCCCTCTCTCAGACTTACTTACTAAGTACGAAGCTCTTACTAAAGTAAAAGGAGAAATAGTAATAGTAATAGCAGGAAAAACTTATGCGTGAATAGCTCTGTCTTCTGTTGCTGCTAACGCAGCTTCCTTAATCGCCTCAGTGTAGGTTGGATGAGGATGACAAATCCTGGCCATATCTTCTGCCGTCGCCCTAAACTCCATCAAAGCTACCGCTTCCATAATCATATCCGCGGCTCGCGCGCCTGTAATGTGAACACCTAAAACCTCATCTGTATCTTTATGCGCTAAGACCTTAACTAAACCGTCTGTATCCATACTAGCTCTTGCTCTACCAAGAGCCTTGTAAGAGAATTTACCTTTTTTGTATGGCGTTCCTGCTTCTTTAAGTTGCTCTTCTGTCTTACCTACAGATGATACCTCTGGCCAAGTATATACAACACCTGGTATCAGATTATGATCGATATGTGGCTTTTGACCTGCTAACTGCTCTGCTACGAATACACCTTCCTCTTCTGCCTTGTGTGCTAGCATCGCTCCATCTATTACATCCCCTAATGCATAGATATTAGAAGCTGATGTCCTTAAATGTTTATCAACTATAATTTTACCTCTATCAGTAGTTTGAATACCCACATTCTCTAATCCCAGATTATCCGTGTATGCTCTTCGGCCTATTGCAATTAAGCAATAGTCAGCTTCTATTTTTTGCGAATCACCTCCCGCAACTGGTTCAAACTCTACGGTTGCTTTTGTCTTGCTTCCTTTTACACTAGTAACTTTATGTGATAAGTGGAACTTCATCCCTTGCTTCTTTAGCACTTTCTTTAGCTCTCTAGCGCAGTCTTTATCCATTCCATTTAGAATTCTATCTGTGAACTCTACTACTTCTACTTCTGTCCCTAATCTTAAGAATACTGATCCTAACTCCAACCCTATTACTCCCGCTCCTATCAGTACCATCTTCTTAGGTAGTTTATCAATATTCAATGCTTCTGTAGAAGTGATTACTCTATTCTTGTCGTAATTAAACGGAGCAGGCGTTATAGGCTTTGAGCCTGTAGCAATAATGAAATTCTTTGCTTTCAGTTCATTTTTACCATCAATCAAAATCGTGTTGGCATCCTTAAAACTTCCGTGCCCATGGAATACTTCGATTTTATTTTTTTTCATTAGAAAAGAAATTCCTTGAACGTTTTGATCTACGACTTCAGACTTTCTCTTGATCATCTGAGGCATATCCACTTCTAGATTTTTAAGTTTTATACCATGAGTCTCAAAAGTGTGCGAGGCATTATAGAAATGCTCAGAGGAATCAAGCAATGCCTTTGAAGGAATACAACCTACATTAAGACAAGTGCCTCCTAGTGTTTTATATCTTTCTATCAGGGCTGTTTTAAATCCTAGCTGCGCACATCTTATGGCTGCAACATATCCTCCAGGTCCCGAACCTATTACTGCAACATCAAAACTCATTCTTTATCTTTATTTTTTGGTTTTTTATTTCTCCACTTATTTCTCTTAGGTTTTTGAGTCTTATCAGACTTCTTCTCTCCTTGTGGTCTTTTCTTATCTGTCTTGTTGCCATCTGATTTCTTTTCAGATCGATCTTTACCTCTAGAACCCTTAGATTTATTACTTGGTTTTCTCTTCTTGTTTCTATTATTTCTTTTCTTTTTTCTCTTCTCATCTGGCAATTCTACTGCTCCAGTCACATCAGAATCAAAATCTGTGACATCTAATTCATCATCAGGAGAAACGTAGGCTACAAGATCATCTGGCACCTTACCATTTTTATTCATTGCCTTTATCTCAGCTACTCTTTCTTTTGTCAGAGGAGTTATTTTACCTCTAAGTTTTGGATCGTTGTACCCATAGTACATAATCCCTTTAAAGATGTCCATCTTAATAAATGATACATCTCCTTTCTTAGTCTTAAGCCTCTCTACGTTAGAAGGGAAACTCTCCAATGCTTTCATGTATGTGTCAAGCTCATAGTTAAGACAACACTTAAGCCTTCCACACTGACCTGATAGCTTGGTTTGATTGATCGATATATTTTGGTATCTGGCAGCTGTTGTCGATACTGATTTGAAATCCGATAACCACGTAGAACAACATAATTCTCTTCCGCATGAACCTAACCCACCTATCCTCGCTGACTCTTGCCTTGAGCCTATTTGTCGCATTTCTATTTTGATTTTAAACTCTTTTGCATAGTGTCTTACCAACTCTCTAAAATCTACCCTCCCTTCAGCTATATAGTAGAATGTTGCTTTTCGTTTGTCTCCTTGAAATTCTACATCACTAATCTTCATGTCAAGATCCAGCGTCCTAGCAATGATACGAGCCCGCACCATCACCCGCTGCTCCATAGCCCGAGCTTCATCGAGTTTTTCGAGATCACGATTATTAGCTACTCTGATGAGTTTTCTAAACTCTCTATCGTTGGGTACTTTTTTCTTCTTGAGTTGTAATCTTACTAGCTCGCCAGATAGTGATATCCTTCCTACATCGTAACCGCTACCAGCATCTACGACTACCACATCTCCAGTATTGGTACGATTAGAAATAGGGTTGCGGAAGAAATCTTTTCTCGAACCCTGTTTAAAACTTACTTCAACCATATTAAATGCTAATGGATCTTTAATCTCCATATCACTCAACCAGTCATGTGTGTTCATTTTATTACAACCTCCTGTGAGGCAGTGACCATTATTTCCGCACCCTGAAGGTGTACCATCTTTGTTGTTTGCACAGCTCGAACAGCCCATAATTCTTCTCCTTTATATAAGAGAAGTGAATTAAAAATATATCATTAATTGATTTGCAAGTCATTGTTTTCCAATCTATCAGCTTTTCCTTGATCCATAGCTATGGCTAAAAATCTCCAAAAGAAGCTTCAGCTTGAAACCAAGCACTCACAACTCATTTTAACATAAATTAATAAATCACTTCATGTGATTAAATCCCCTCGCATCTTATCCCCTCAAAAGTTTAGAAACTTTTAAACTGGCTGCCATCATCATGATTTTGACGCTGATATTGCGATCTATCTCATCGATAGATTCATCAGCAATCTGCTCTAGGGCTTCTACCTTATCTAAGGTGAGAATTTTGACCAGTTTTTCAAAGTTTGTTCCTCTAGGTCCTGATGTCTCCGCAGTATCATTGCTTGATATCTGCCTCTTTAACACTGATCTAGAGATATAATTAGTAAAACGAAAAAATTGCTTTTGATATTCCTTCGTTTCTCTCGCAAAATTATCAATCCAGTTGGCTAATTCCTCGATTTTGAACTCATAATTTCTAAGTAACCAAGATATCACTTCTTCAGACAAGTTGCTATCTATTCCTTCCGCCATTTCCTTAGCACTTACGAGGTTTCCCTCTGCTAGATTGACAACATTTGCTAGTTCTGAGCCACTTATATTAAAATTCTCTGCTATGTCTGCTCCTAGCGAATCATCATCAATTAATGGAATCCTGAGTATCTGACATCTCGAATGAATCGTATTAAGAATTTTAGAACCATTATGAGTTATAAATATGATGATTGTATCGTCAGTAGGTTCCTCTATCAGTTTCAATAGTCGATTCCCTTCCTTACCAAGAAATTCTGGCAGCCACATAATCAATACTTTCTTAGCACCACTAAATGCTCTTAGGCTCAGCTTTTTAATTATCTCATTGCATTCTTTTACATTGATATTTGCTGCTGTCTTTTCTGCTCCTATAGCCTCTAACCAGTTTTGGTAACTAAAGTATAGATTCTCGGTCACCATAGTCCTCCATGGCTCTAGAAAATCGTTAGAGAAACTATCTGCTCGTTTTTTACTCCCTGCTTTAATCACAGGAAAAGAAAAATGGATATCAGGATGAATAAGCTGATGAGATTTCTGACAATTATCACATTCGCCACAAGCATCATTATCTTTTACATCAGTACACTGTAGTAGATTAGCTACTGCTAAAGCAAGAGGTAAGCCTCCTCTACCTTCTTTAGTCTCAAACATGATGGCATGGGGTATCCTATCCTTAATCACAAAGTTTTGTAATTGAGCTATGATTTTCTCCTGACCTACTACCTTCTTAAAATTCAAAAACCGTAAATATTGATAATCTGCAAAACTATGAAATAAAGAATAGTGTTATGTTTGGGTAAATCATAATATAATGAGGATATCCGTATTTAGAAAAGCTCACTTTAACGCTGCACATCGATTACATAACCCTAACTGGAGTGAAGAGAAAAACAAAGAGGTATATGGGCTCTGTAATAATGCCAATTATCATGGACATAACTATAACTTAGAAGTTAAGGTTACTGGAGAAGTAGACCCTGAGACAGGCTACTTAATTGATTTAAAGGTTTTGTCTGATATCATAAAAGAAAAAGTCGAAAAAAAGTTTGATCACAAAAACCTAAATCTTGACGTCCCTGAATTTAAAACGACTATCGCATCTACTGAAAACTTCTGTTACTTAATCTGGCAAATTTTAGATGAAGCACTAGGAGAAGATTTAGATGTCCAAATCAGACTTTTTGAAACACCAAGAAATTATGTAGAATACCCTGCGACTTAAACTGTATTTGAGAAGTCGAGTTTGAAGAGATTACTTTTTATTTAATCTCAGCACTTTGATCATCATGTTACTTTCGTCAAATAGCCTGATGATGTAGATACCTTTCTGATAGTTAGATACATTGTATTCTGCTCCTCTTATGTGACTATATCGATCAACTTCTTTACCTATAATATCATAGATTTTCACCTGTCTAATCAACTTGTCATTTTTAATCTGAAAAGCATCTACTGCAGGATTAGGGAAAATCTGTATATCCTCGTTTATTAAAAGATCTGACGTAGGAGTAGTCGTATCTATAATATACTTTGCTGTAAGCACATTCTCATCATTTGCAATATCAGTCACGATGACATCTATCTCTGCAGCACCTACTATACCATTTGCAAATATGTATGCGTCTAAATTACTTGTTCCGCCTGGTGGTATGACTACTGGTCTATTATCTGGACTCACCTCTGTTTCAGTCCCATAACATCTATTAATGTCACAAACACTATTCTCCCATCCATCTGATAAGCTAATAATATTTCTTTCCCATCTAACAATTAATGTATCAGTTTCAGAAGTATTGGTCAATGTAGCTTTAGCTATAGTGGGTGCATCATCTGTAACGTCAGATACACTTATAGAGGCAGGATTAGGCTCTAGAGTCGCAGTAATCTGTGATCCTGCGGTCAAGTAAAAGAAGGTAAATATGTAAACGAGTAAAAGTCTTATCATTTAATATTTTAAATGTATTTACAAATACAATAAATACAAACCAAAGGTAGTGTATTAAAAAATAATTAACGTATATATTATGATTTTTTTTAATACGTAAGTAATACTTTCTTAATATACTGCGTTAGAAGTCGATTCTATAAGGGTTTCTACCTATTCCTGATTTTCACCAGTCCGTATTATGACAATACGCTCAGTAAGTAATCGAAAGCGACTACTGCCAGGTATAAATATCATTATTTAGTATCTTAAAATCCAAAGACACCTTAACCATGCATATAGCTATTATCGGAAATGGAATAAGTGGGATCACAACAGCTAGATGGATTAGAAAGCTCAGTGGACATCGAGTCACTGTGATATCTTCAGAAACAACTCATTTTTTTTCTCGCACAGCACTTATGTATATCTATATGGGCCACATGAGGTATGAGGACACTAAACCCTACGAAGATTGGTTTTGGGAAAAAAATAAAATAGACTTAATCCAAGATCATGTAACATCTATCAATTTTGATGAAAAGAAATTAATCCTTAATAAATCCGAACTCTCATATGATAAACTTGTCCTTGCATTGGGGTCTAAATCAAATAAGTTTGGTTGGCCAGGTCAAGATCTTGATGCAGTAAGAGGCTTATATAGTTATCAGGATCTTGAGCAAATGGAGAAATATACGCCTGGTTTGAAGAGAGCAGTTATTGTAGGTGGTGGATTGATTGGGATCGAGATGGCAGAGATGTTTCATAGCAGGAAAATACCAGTTACCATGCTAGTTAGAGAGGATAGCTACTGGGATAACATTCTGCCTGCAGAAGAATCAGCTATGGTTACTAGACATATAAAAGACCACCATATCGATCTGCGTCTTAAATCAAACCTTAAGGAGATACATGACAACGGAAGCGGAGCTGCTGGAGGCGTGACTATAGCTGAGACTGGAGATAAAATAGATTGCGGATTTGTAGGGTTGACACCAGGAGTAAGTCCGAATGTAAATTTTCTAAAAGAAGGACCACTCAACATTGAAAGAGGAATAGTCGTAAATAAATATCTAGAAACAAATATCCCTGATGTCTATGCTATCGGCGATTGCGCACAAAACTCTGAACCTGTGCCAGGGAGAAGAGGTATAGAAGCAGTGTGGTACACAGGAAGGATGATGGGTGAGACTGTCGCAAATACAATCTGCGGAGAAAAGACAGCTTATGACCCAGGCATCTGGTTTAACTCTGCAAAGTTTATTGATATAGAATATCAGGTGTATGGTGATGTGAGAAATCAACTGGCTGAAGATCAAAACACGCTGTATTGGGAACATGCTGGCGGGCAGAGATCAGTTAGGATCAACTACATGAAAAATGGAGGAGCCGTTACTGGGTTTAACCTAATGGGCATAAGATATAGACATGAAGTGTGCGAGAAGTGGATCAGAGATCAGACAACTATAGAATCAGTACTCGTCAATCTTTCTTTGGCCAACTTTGATCCAGAATTCTACAAGGAGTACGAATCTGATATAATAGAATTGTACAATCGACAAGAGAATAAACAATTAAAACTTAAATCCAAAAGAAGTCTTGATAAGGTATTGAGATTCTTAGCTAGTAGTAAAGCATAATGACATTGATTCAGAAAATAGGTATCATTTTATTCATCATCGCCCTAGGGATTTTTACGTTGAGTTTAGGCTTAAGTGAATATAAGTTGACAGAGGAATCTCTCGAAGTCGATTCTGATTATCATAAAACTGAACTAATCCAATTAGCTAAAGAGCAAGGGATTTTAAACAAGACTTATAATTCCAACATAGAGTTTGTATCCACATTTAAAAATTTACTGAAAGATGCACAGGCTTCTTTAAATGCTAAAGCAGAGGCTGGTATTCCTGAAGGAGTGCAGGAGTGGAATTATAAAATTGGAGATTGGAAAGTAAATGATTCCGATGAATATATCTTTCCAAATGTTAAAGCGGCTAGCACTGGTTTACTGCCTAATAACTCTGGACTATTTTTTTGGTTGACGATTGGTTTAGGGATATTAGGTGGATTACTTTTTATACTCCCCAGTTTTAATCTAATTCCAGGCATAAAGAATGATGGTATCTACCACTCTTCCATGACTCGGGGGTTAAAAGTTAATCCTAGAGCATTTGCATTAGGAGCAACGATAATTGGTGTCTTGCTATATGGAGTTTTTAAAATGAATGGTGATGTATTCTGGCCACTTCTTACTGCATTAGTCATTGGCCTTATATACTATTTGGTTTTTTATAAGCAGGGACAGAAAGAACTTACTCCTGCAAAATCAGCTTCGCCTATTCATACTGGGTGGTTGGGCGTCATTACTGGAATTTACCTAATCGTCTTTTATATTCTCCTTTATTGGGTGCCAGAATATTTGACTAACTGGGTTTTATTAGTTGATCCGATCAGTAGGAGTTTAAGTGGCAACCCAGCTAGTAAGTGGTTTCTATATGGATTTTTGTATTGCCTAGTCGTGGCAGTCATGGGGATTAGAATGATTGCAAAATATCGACATAATAAGTATCAAATAGTTAGGACCATCTCTGTGATATTTTTCCAAACTTGCATTGCCTTTCTTCTTCCTGAGATCTTAATGAGACTAAATATGCCTTATTACGATTTTAAAAATATCTGGCCGCTTAACTACACTTTCTTTTTTGATTATAACATTAACAACCTAATCGCTAGTGGTGGTATTGGAATATTCATGTTGGTATGGGGTATTGTGTTGACTATAGTTGGCGTGCCTGTGATTACATACTTTTTTGGTAAACGCTGGTATTGTAGTTGGGTGTGTGGTTGTGGGGGCTTAGCTGAGACTTTGGGAGATCCTTATCGCCAATTATCAGATAAGAGTCTGAGCGCTTGGAGGTTTGAGCGATGGATCATACATGGAGTTTTAGTTTTTGCAGTTATCATGACGATCATGGTATTGTATACTTACTTTACTGGTAGCCGTAATATTCTATTCTTAAGTAGCGATTCTATTAGAGGGTGGTATGGCTTTTTGATAGGAGCTGGTTTTGCAGGTGTTGTAGGTACTGGATTTTATCCACTAATGGGTAATAGGACTTGGTGTAGGTTTGGTTGCCCACTTGCAGCTTACTTAGGATTAGTACAGAAGTATAAATCTAGATTTAGGATAACTACTAACGGCGGTCAGTGTATATCATGTGGGAACTGTTCTACTTACTGTGAGATGGGTATAGACGTTAGAGCCTATGCTCAGAGAGGTCAAGACATTGTAAGATCATCTTGTGTTGGATGTGGAGTTTGTTCTGCCGTATGCCCAAGAGGAGTTTTGAGACTAGAGAATGCTAGTTTAGATATAGTTCAGAGAACCACGCAAATAAGAACTAATCATATTGCTGAGATGTCTGATACTTTCATCCCAATCCAATAAGACTAATCTTTATTATTTTAAATTCAATTTTATCTCTTGAACATTATTGTTCAAATTATATTTGTTCTTAGGACAAACGATTTAAAATGTATATCAAGAAGAGCTTCACAGTAGCTGAAATCCTAAAATTCACGGGGCCAAAATTAATTTTATTAATCCTTTGGAATACTGGAGCAGTAGTATTTTATGAGTTCTTTCATTTTGAATGGTTGAAAATATCTTGGTTACCTATCTCATTAATAGGTACGGCGCTAGCATTTTATGTAGGTTTTAAAAATAATCAAGCATATGATAGACTATGGGAGGCAAGAAAAATATGGGGTGGTATCATAAACTCTAGTCGATCCTGGGGTGCTGCAGTAAAGGCTTTTGTAAGTAATCACTTTAGAGATGCTAACTTATCAGATGCTGAGCTGCATCAAATTCATAAAAGACTACTCTACCGTCATGTTGGATGGTTATATACACTCCGAAATCAATTACTCATACCTACTCCTTGGGAACATATCTCACAATCAAATCGAGCAGCAAAACTTGCAGCAAAACATCATAAATCATTTGGCACTGGATTATCAAGCGACGATATAACTGAAAAACAGCTTAAGTTTTTTCTTCCAGCGGACGAATATGAACCCTTGATAAATTTTAGAAATACAGCTACTCAAATTCTAGATTACCAATCATCTGACTTAAAACGACTTAGGGAAGCAGATACGATCGAAGATTTTCGACATATGGAATTACAAGCGCTTATTACAGAATTTTATACCCTACAAGGTAAATGTGAGCGGATCAAAAAATTTCCACTTCCTAGGCAATATGGTCACACCAGTGGAATATTCGTAGCCATCTTTATCTTCCTTTTACCTTGGGGAATGGTAAATGAATTTCATGACTTAAGCATTTATGGAGCCTGGGTGTCTATTCCCTTTTCGATAATTGTAGGCTGGGTATTTATCTTAATGGAAATGGTAGGCGATTATTCTGAGAATCCATTTGAAGGCTTACCTAATGATATTCCAATGCTCTCGCTATGCAGAGTAATAGAAATCGATCTCAGAGAAATGTTGGGCGAAACTGACCTCCCGCCTGGCATCCAAGCAACAGATGGTGTCCTAATGTAGATTTTAGTCGTATAAACGTTAATTATAGTAATTGATATGGTGGTTAATTGATTCTAGTTGTGTCTCCTTATCTGACACACCTCTATATTACAATGTATTTTACCAAACGCCTTCTTCTCCTCACTATCTGTATAGTTACTTTCGGATCTGCTAAAAAATCACAATTCTTAGAATATTCCATAGATACACCATCAGTAGAAGAATCTATCGATAGACTAATTCAAAAAGAGAATCAGGGTTTTAATTTAGAAATAGAAGTCAGCCCATTCCATCCAAAGTCTCCAGACCAATACCAGCAAGCAAATGATCTAAACTCAAAAAGTCATAGATCGTATTGCAGAAAAAGTGCTTATTACTAAATCATTTTCTTCTGCCAATTAAATATCCTAGGATAGCAGCAGGGATATAGCTTACCATATCAATTACTGTAAACCATATAGGTGTCTCTGGCACCATACCGATCATAACTCCTCCTCCGATGATAAAGAAAGCTCCTGCAATAATGGAGATAATCTTGTTGTTAGAAATCTTCACCGCTACGAATGCAGCAACTAGTGATCCAAGCACGTGAGCTAGATATGGAACAATGAAATGCTTCACTTCATACAAGTGCATATTTGATCTTATACTTTCGATATCATTTGGATCAACTCCTGCTGGTGGTGGGAAGATTGACGATCCAAAATTGACTATTCCCGCATTCACTAATCCCCCCACGAGGATACCTACAATCAAGCCAAGAATATTTTTAACAATTGGGTTCATATGGCATTTAGTTCGGTTTACTTGTTAAGCTACAAAATCTAATAGACAAAACTATTTTTAGCATAAAATTTGCACCCAAATCAGTATGAGGCCTATTAATACCGCTACCTTATTAATGCATTGTCCTGACCAGAAAGGGATTGTAGCGATTATAACTGATTTTCTACTAGACAACAATGCTAATGTGATTAGCCTCGATCAGCATGTAGACCATGAAGAAAACCAATTCTTTATGCGAGTCGAATGGGAACTAGATGGCTTTGTAATTCCCAAAGATAAGATCGGTGAATACTTCGACACCTTGATTGCCAAGAAGCTAGAAATAAATTGGGAGCTTAAGTTTAATGAGCGTAAGCCGAGAATAGCCTTATTTGTTTCTAAGTATGCCCACTGCTTCCTAGATATCTTATCGAGGTACGAATCTGGAGAATGGAAAGTTGAGATCCCTCTTATCATCAGCAACCATGAGAAGTTTAATTATGTAGCTGATAGATATGATATACCTTATCACTATATGCCGATTACAAAGGCCACTAAGCAAGAGCAAGAACGTAAGCAAGTAGAACTACTTAAGGAAAGTAATGTCGACCTAATAATTTTAGCTAGGTATATGCAGATTTTATCCAGCACAATGATAGATGAGTATCCTAATCAGATCATTAATATACATCACTCTAGCTTACCAGCATTCGCAGGAGCTAATCCTTATAAAGCTGCCTATACTAGAGGTGTGAAGTTTATGGGAGCAACAGCGCACTATGCTACTGCAGATCTAGACGAAGGGCCTATCATAGCACAAGATGTAATACACATATCTCATCGAGACTCTATCTCTGAGCTAAAGCGTAAGGGTAAAGATATCGAGAAGGTAGTACTAGCAAAAGCAGTATGGTCTCACATTACTTCTAACGTACTTACTTATAAGAATAAGACGGTTGTGTTTGATGCATAATCTTTTGGTATTCTTTAAGTGCGATTTCTAGACAATCCATTGCTTGCTCTAGTTTTTCTTCATTAAGGATAAAT
>CALFUQ010000224.1 GCA_937929885.1 uncultured Saprospiraceae bacterium | reverse complement strand
ACTAGGTTTTTTGAGTGATGTACTCTATGATGATTTGGTGTGATGATTAGATGTTTAAGAAATCCAAAATTCACATTTGCACTGCAGTGAATGACAATGTTCCATATCTGGTCTGCTATATTGATGGCAACTATAATAATTGGATCTACACCAAGCAGGGCAGGCACAGCACCTAGAAAGAAAGGTAAATAAGCAATCTCAAAAACAGATAGATTATGGCCAACAAAAATATTCATATCCTCTGGGGCATGGTGTGGAGAATGCATGCACCACAGCAGTCGAACTTTGTGTGAGGCCATGTGGATAAACCAATGACTCAATTCGTAAATAACTAATCCTGCCACCCATCCTACGATAGTGCCCACACCACCAAGATCCCATAAGGCTAATGGCGATGCACTCACCGATAAATACCCGACAGATATTGGAACAAATACAAATCCAAATAGATTAACGAAGACAGCTGCAATAAACAAGCTTAATAGTGTCATCCCCCTTTCTCCTTTATTCCTGATCTTCTTATAGTAGTAGTGGATCACAAGCTCAACAATACCTAAGACAATAGCTGATAAAAAAACCAGTGAAAGAAATGACTGTAATGTTTCGATATCAAGAATAGAATTCAAGGAATCCATATTGTAGACTTTGACTTACAAGTTAATAATACCAAGTGTATCTAATTGGTAATTTTCATATTTTATGAACTTCTATTAGCCACCCTCTAAAAACCTATAGTATTAATTCTTAAGCTTAGTTTCTACAATAGGAGGTAGGTACTCATCTATTGTTTTAGGATCAAGCATCACTTCTTTGGGATTGTAAAATCTGAAATTCAATTTAAAAGGACCGCTCTCAGGTGTAGGGATCCAATTCCATTTTCCTTCTTTTGGTTTATCATGCTGTACTTTAAAGGTCAAGGAGCCATCATGGTTGTAGGCCATTTTGTCATTGTCTCTGCTACCTACTCCGTAATGAAGATCTTCATTGTGAACTATATTAAAATCTTCGCCGTATGATGTGATCGACCAAAATTCGTTGACAGGTGGCATCTTATCAGCTGGTATGTTTATCGTGTAATTTTTAGCGCCATCAAGCCGATTGCCTTCTCCATCTTCGAATGTATTAAAAAAGATGGCTTCTATGGGGCTACCTACTGTTAGGCCTTGAACTGCCCACTCGCTTCTATGCAAGTAATCTTCATGATCAACGCCCATGGTTAGTGAATAACCCCAATTAGAAGTTGTGCTTGCGCTTCTCTTCCATGTTTTCCAGTCGATGATATCTTTACCTTTTTGTAATCCTCGCTCTAGGCCTTTGTAGTAAGGTTTTGATAAATTACTTGCCTCAAATGGTTCAGTTTTAGAAACTCCAATCTGTCTAAACATATGCCAGATAAAATCTTGGTAGGGTTCTGGTGGATTGGCTTGCATAAAGCCGATCATCTGCTCAAAATAATCAACGCCAGTTTTGATCGACACTTTTGGTACTGCTACCTTTTTCTCACTCAAATTCTTGTTCTGATATTTATCTAAGGATAGTAGTGCAAATTGATTTTGGATAGTAGTTACCACATCATTGTCCTGATCTCTATCTTTTACAAAAATCCTTAGCACGACCATGAAATTGTTTTGAGGCATTTTTATCTCCTGCATATTAGCAGGAACTTCCCCTTCAAAGTTGGGGCCTATAAACAAATAATTTCCACCATCCGTATCTCCTTTGCGTGAGCAGATATATGGTTTGTTACCTAGATAGGCATCTGTAATATTGATGCTGAAGTACCGATCCTTGATAGGAGGTACTTTTAAAATCTGAGCTCCTTGTGCTAAATCGAAAAACATAACTGAGTATCTGGTATCTACATTAGGAGTACCTCCAATTTTCATCAGATGATTAGCTAGGTTAAGGGTATGCACTAATTCGTTAAAATGTAAGCCATCATCTACTGAAGCACTAAATTTTAATGGAGACTTTGGGTCTTTAGATACTTCTATCATCTTCAGCATCTTATTTCTAAAATACATCTGTGTCATCAGTGAAACGCCAAATAAATATCCCTGTGTCCCGACCGACTCTGCTAACTGTTCTTTTTCTTTATCAAAATTCTTGATCTTGTCTAGGGCGATATTCTCATCTTTTTCTATGCCATCCTTGCAACTGATCATTAAGCAAATAAATAGTAGGGTGTAGACTAATCTATACATGATGGGGTTGTGGTCTAGTGTTTTATGAGGTGTGGAGTTCGGTTTTGATAATTTATAAAAATAGCGATAGTTTATTTATGTTATGTTTGATGTCGCCGCGTTTATTTTTAACCCTAGATACTTAGCGGGATAAGAATTAACAATTAAAGATAGCTTCATACGATTGGTGTATTTGATTAGACCAAATATCTAAAAGTTTGAAATCTGTAATACACTTTATTTTATCATTTTTCATTTCGACAAGACCTCGTTGACTTTAGATAGTTAACTTTAAGAATCTTTGAACTTTGGTTTCTTGTGGTTGTTATTCAGCCTAGACAATGAAATATATCCTGACTTATAATCTTATACACTTATGAGTAAGAACATCGTAGAACAAGTACAGATATATGCTACGCGTATAATCATGGAAGAGTTTTCTGATAAGCTTGTTAGGCATGATATGGAATTTCAATACCGGATTATAGAAGGTATAAAAGAGATTGCTAAAGCTGAGGGTCTTAGTGATGCAGAGTTGGAATACTTGCTTATAGCAGGTTGGCTCTCGCAACTGGGTTATATGGATTTTGAGAAGATCAAAAAAGAAAATGATAAGGATGATTTTTTTACTAGTTGCTTTCGTTGCACTTTAGAAATCGCTCAAGATTTCCTGGATCAAACTAATTATCCTGAAGAGGATAAGAAGATAGTCATGCAGGTTTTAAAAGATAGTAGACCTTACCGCCAAGTCGATACTAAATTGTCAAACGTATTAGCTGATGCCATCACTATAGATTGGGGTAAGCCTAAGAGTAAAAAAAGAGTGCGAAAGCAATATGAAGAGTTGCTATTGACAAATGCTACAAAACTAGGTACTAAGAGTGCACTGGCTAGATCTGTTGATTATCTTAAAGAGCATAGGTACATGACTGACTATGGTAAAAAAGTCCTTAGTCCTAAGAAGCAAGAGTTGATTCTAAAATTAGAAAAGGATATGAAAAACTTTTCTAAAACAGAGAACCTAGCCATCAAGCAAGAACTAGGTATATCTGATGATGAATTAAAGCAGCTTAAGAAAAATCTTAAAAGTGTAAAAGGCCGAGACGAAAGAGGAGTTCAGACAATGTTTAGAACTACCTCACGCAATCATTACACGATGATACAGATGGTAGACAGGAAGGCTAATATTATGATCTCAGTAAATGCCATAATATTATCGTTGATAATAAGTAGGGTAGTAGGAATTATAGACACTTTTTGTATTCATAATTCACCACTTCTGGTAATACTTTTTTCTTCGATCGTCTCCGTTGTATTTGCGGTTATTGCAATTATACCTGCTACTACTCACGGTTCTTTTTCTGAAAAAGAAGTCAGGAATAAAGAAGGTAATCTTCTTTACTTTGGTAACTATCATAACATGAAATATAGAGACTATGAATGGGGTATTTTACAGATGCTTAATGATAGCAACTATCTATACTCGTCGATGATTAAGGATCAATATTTCTTAGGGTTAAAACTTAAAAAGAAGCATTGGCATATTCGTATCTCACTCGCTATTTTTATTATAGGCTTCGTTGCTGCAGTTGTCGCGTTTGTCATAGTAGGTTCTATGAGTGATTTCCATTTTGGTGGCGCTCATAATTGATTCCACCTGTAAGAACATTACGGTAACACACCATTATTTTGGTCTATAGATAGTTTCCTGATTTGCTACACTATTTATGACTCTGCTATTAGATGATCCACAATAGCATCCATGTCATTGTCTCCTCTATTTTAAGGGTCAGATCCTTATTAATTAGTGCCTACATCACCATTAATGATCAGTAGATAAAATTGCTATGACCTATCTAGCCTTCAAGAATCTAAATTTGGTTATTCTAGGACTATTACTTCAGTAGTATTTGTTGTTCTAAGAATCCTACAATATAAATTCTATCCTCAGTGAGGAATGATCTGTAAGTCGATAATGTGATTTTACTTTAGCACTAATTATGGGCATTGATTAATTTTTTAATCAAAACTTTCATTTCGTTTTCTTCCTCCCATAAGACTAGATGCCCTCCATCTGGATTAATAATTTACCTTATGATCCCATGCATGGCGGATACCATTGCATATGCAACTTGATGTTCTTCAAAAAATACAATTTCGCTTTTTTAGGATCTCTATTAATTGTATCAGCCATGTAATGCATCGAGGCGATTAACAAGACTGGAATCCTAAGGATAATGAAGCTTCCAATTATGATTTTTAGATTGCGTGTCATAGCATGTTTATGACTGCCTACTTATTGATGTTTACTCAGCTGCCTTTACGACCGCTTGTGCTATCGCAGGGTATTTCCAATTACCAGCATTACGATCATAGAGACCAAAGTTGCCACCATCATCCCAGATGATTGGTAAGAATTGACGATCTATAGCAGCTTTAGCATAGTAGGCACAATATTCGGCGCGGGCAGTGTTATTGTTTTTATCTGTAGTTCCCCATTCACCCAAG
>CALFUQ010000223.1 GCA_937929885.1 uncultured Saprospiraceae bacterium | reverse complement strand
CCTGCTCCGAATATTTCTTTTAATTCACCTGATTCATGAGCAGCTATTATTTCATCAATGGCAACATTGCGTTGTTCTACCTTATATCCTTCATCAGTAAGGTGAGTGATGATACTGTCTCTAGTGATGCCATGGAGGATTGCCCCATTAAGTGCAGGGGTAACTATTGTGTCACCGATGACGAAAAATATATTCATAGTCCCAACTTCCTGCACATACTTAAACTCGTGGCCATCCATCCACATTACATTATCATAGCCTTCTTGCTTAGCGAGCTGTGCAGGGTATAAAGATGCCGCATAATTACCTGCAGTCTTAGCCTCTCCTACTCCGCCTGGTGCAGCTCTTACAAATGTCTCTTCTACCTTAAGACTTACAGGCTTAGAGTAATATGCGCCAACTGGTAGTGCAAGGATTAAAAACTTATAACTAGCCGAAGAGTGAACTCCTATATACTCATCAGTCCCAAACATAAATGGCCTTAGGTACAATGCACTACCCGCTTTGGAAGGGATAAATCCACTTTCTAAGTCTACTAACTGATGTAGAGCTGACAAGAAAACATCTTCTGGTATCTCTGCCATACACATCCTCCTTGCAGAAGCATTAAGTCTCCTTGCGTTCATCTCTGGCCTAAATAAAACAGCTTCTCCATCCTTATTCTTAAATGCCTTCATTCCTTCGAATATGGACTGACCATAATGAAGTGTGCAATTACCTGGATGTATGCTTAAATCTGCTACTGGGACGATCTCCATTTTAGTCCATTTGCCATCGATATAATCAGCTGTGAACATGTGATCAGAGAAAGTTTTTCCGAAAGCTAAATTGTCAAAATCAATCTCTGTTAATTTAGATTTAGTGACTTTAGTGACTGGATAATTTTGCATAATCGTCGTATTTATATAAAGTTACGTAATTATTATATAGTTTATTTTGCTCATATTGAGGTATCTTCTTTAAGTAACCTAGACTAATGAATCCCCCTCAATTTGATATTGATATCTACGACTTACCTATCGATAATAATGATCAGTATCAAGTAAACTTTGGTCAAGAAACAGCTCTACTGGTCATATATAATCAAGATACTTCAGAAGCAGATCTTAGTTTATTACAAAGTATACTGGATGCCACAAAAATATCTAATGATAAAATTGCAAGGCTTGAGATAAAAAACATTTCGATTGCCCTATCTCCGATACTCAGAAAGAACTATATTGCCAACATAATCTCATTTGGGGTTCATCCCTTTAATCTTGGGTTAAAAATTCCGAATACTAAATACAACGCGCACAAATTCGAAGAGTTACTTTTTATCTATTCAGATTCACTAGATAAACTGAAGGATAATAAAGCAAAAAAAGGGCAGCTATGGAGTTGCATTAAGGATAAACTATTAACCAAAACATCATGAAGATCTATTTTGCCACAGGCAATGCGCATAAGTTAGAAGAAGTAAAGAAGATGATTCGTATCTCGTTATACGACATGCAGCCTATGAGCGAGTTAGGCTTTGAAGGAGAAATCCCTGAGACTGGGACTACCCTCAAAGAAAACGCTATGATAAAAGCTAGATTCATTCACGAAAAATATGGCGTTAATGTATTCTCTGATGATACTGGCTTAGAAGTTAATGCCCTCAATGGGGAGCCTGGAGTTAATACAGCTAGATTTGCAGGTGACGATAAAAATTCAGAGAATAATATGAATTTGCTACTCGAAAGAATGGCGGATCAACAAGATCGAAGTGCTAGATTCACTACTTCAATCGCTTTAATTATCAATAATGAAGAGCATGTCTTTGAAGGCTTTGTAAATGGTAAAATAGCTAAGGAGAAAAGAGGAACGGGAGGGTTTGGTTATGATCCCATATTTATTCCTAGTGGCTACGCTAAGACATTCGCTGAAGTTCATTATGCCGTTAAAAATGAGATAAGCCACCGATATAGAGCATTCACCAAAATGGTAGAATTCCTCAAAATCACAAATAAAAGTCTAATATAACCATACTGCAAAAGGCCATGCTTGCATAGCCATTCGTTGTAAAAAAGGCAATATTGATCTTGCTAAGATCATGCGGTCTTACTAAGGTATGCTGATAGAAAAGTAAGCCTATAAAGACAACTGCGCCTACCCAATGTAAAATCTGCATCCCTGGGTACTCCCCCATCAACAAAAATCCTGCACATATTACTATCAATCCAGCAGCCATATGTAGCCAAAATGATAAGCTCAATGCTTTCTTTTTACCTAACCAAACAGGAATGGACTTAAGATTAAGACTCTTGTCAAAATCTTCATCTTGCAGAGCATAAATAACATCAAACCCTGATACCCAGAAAAACACTGCCAAACTATACAATATGGGAATTAGATGAAACTCACCTTGAACGGCAATGTATGCTCCAATCGGAGCCAATGACAAGCCTAGCCCAAGGACCATATGACATAAAAAACTGAACCGCTTAGTGTAAGAGTAAAATAAGATGACAAACAACGCGACTG
Source organism: uncultured Saprospiraceae bacterium (assembly GCA_937929885.1). GTDB lineage: Bacteria > Bacteroidota > Bacteroidia > Chitinophagales > Saprospiraceae > CALFUQ01. Next base: position 2,159 of record CALFUQ010000223.1, on the reverse strand, counting down.
GGCTCAAATAAAAACACAGCGGGTTAATAAAATAAGTCGTCGCTACAAAGACTATTGAATTTAAAACCACGAATAGCAACGCTCTGTTAGGTGATATCACACCTGCAGGAATCTCTCGTGTAGCTGTACGATGATTAAGCTTATCGATATCGGAGTCTAGATATCTATTAAATGCCATTGCTGCGCTTCTAGCTGTTACCATACATAAGACTACCAATAATAGTATACGCCAATCAAAAGCCCCTCCTGCATGATGCACTCCTAGGAAAAACCCAAGCAATGCAAATGGAAGTGCAAAAATAGTATGGGAGAATTTTACAAGGCTGAGGTAAGACTTCAAAGGAATAGCTTTTACATATAAATGCAAAGGAACAACAAAAGTTGTTTAAACTAAAAAGCCCCGACAAAAATGTCAGGGCTTTTAAATCTTTATTCAAAACTATGATTAGCTAGCAGGTACTTCTGCTGCATCCTTATATACTTTAGCTTTGATATTTAAGAAAGACTGAGCTGGATCAGTGTTAGCTGTTACTGTTACTTTCTTAGCTTCATTTTTACCTTCTACAGATCCTTTACCTTTAGAGTTGTAAACAACTTTAAGTTCACCAGTTTCACCTGATGCGATAGGTGTCTTTGGCCAATCTGGTACAGTACATCCGCAACTTCCTTTTGCGTTGCTGATTACTAATGGCTCATCACCTGTATTAGTGAATTTGAATACTTTAGTCACTTTCTCTCCATCCTTAAGTTCACCGAAGTCAAATTCAGTTTCCTCAAATGAGATACTAGTTAACGGACCAGCTGGTATAGCTGCTGCTGCACCTTGGTTTACTGGAGTCGCTGCTGGTGATGGAGCTACTGGATTAGTTGTGCTCGTTGTAGCCAGGCTTTCTCTTGCTTCATTAATAGGTGCATCTTTGCATGATGTCATCGCGAATATTCCTACTACGAATACAAGACTTAATAATTTGAACATTTTCATTATAACTTAGATTTAAAAATTTGAAGTAATTATCTTAATAGACTATTCAAAAGTATTGCTTTTTGTGAATATACAAAGTCTTGAAGGTCATATACATATGTGATTAACAACGCATTAACAAACAATTTAATTATGCTTTGAATATCAATTCCTTTATCAGCTATTAATCCAGTTACCAAACGCTTCATTATCCAAAGTGTTTAAACATTGCTCAGCTGATAATCCACCTTTCCTTGCTGCTGCAACACCCCATTTTATATCATCTATACCCGCTATCGAGTGCGCATCAGGGTTTATACTAATCAATACTCCTTTTTCTATGGCATACGGAATCCAGGTATAGTCCATATCTAATCGATTAGGGTTTGCATTGAGTTCTATTACTACTCCATTAGCTGAACATGCATCTATGATTTTCTTATGATCTATGGGATATCCTTCCCTTGATAGTAGTAATCTTCCTGTTGGATGGCCTAATATCTTCGTATATGGATTCTCTATCGCAGTGATTAAACGCGTATTTGCTTTAGCCTCATCCATCTTGAGATTAGAGTGTACTGAAGCTATTATTACATCAAATTGTTTAAGGATATCTTCTTCATAATCTAGATCTCCATTGTTTAGAATATCACTTTCTATTCCTTTGTAAATTTTAAAGTCTGCTATACTCTGATTTAGTTGATCAATTTCATCTAGCTGCTGATGTACTCGCTCTTCCTTGAGACCATTAGCATAAAATGCTGCCTTAGAGTGATCGGTAATTAAGATGTATTCATAACCCTTTTCTTTAGCAGCCTTAGCCATCTGAATCAGCGTATTCTGTCCATCGCTGTAAGTGGTATGACTATGAATAACTCCTCTAATATCTGAATCCTCTATCAATTTGGGAATCTTGCCTGTTTTAGCGATTGATATGATTTCAGGATCTTCTCTTAGTTCTGGTTCAATATATTGCAGTTTGTTTAATTCAAAAGTACCTTCTTCCGTATCTGCTATTTCTTCTATCTCATCCTCTATTGCTTTTTTAAATTCTGGGGATGAAGAACTAAGTAATAATTCTTCGATATATTCATCAGGTGCAACTTGATAAAATGATACTGGGTATGAATGGTAAAACATTTCGTCATCATCTATTGTCAGCGCCTCTAGACCCATCTGGATTAGCTCTTCCTGTACA
>CALFUQ010000222.1 GCA_937929885.1 uncultured Saprospiraceae bacterium | reverse complement strand
TCACGAGTGATTGCGCTTTTTTAATGCCTAAGTATGCTGCATTACTCTTGGGAGAGCAAGCAAGGTATACTGCACATTGAGACATAGGAATTCGCCCTTCAGGCATACCAATATTATTCACGGCTTGGAAACAATTATTAGCAAGTAACAAAGCATTTGCATTGGCTAAGCCAATATCTTCTGACGCTGAGATAACCATCCTGCGACAGATGAATTTTGGATCTTCACCTCCTTCTATCATTCTAGCTAGATAGTATAAAGCGGCATTTGGATCTGTGCCTCTAATAGATTTTATGAATGCTGAGATAATGTCATAATGCTGCTCACCTCCTTTGTCGTAAAGAGCAATGTTATGTTGTATAGCATTTTGTACACTATCATTTGTTATGACTATTTTTTTGTCTTGTTCTGCCTGTGCAATTACAATCTCTAGCGTGTTGTAAAGTTTTCGAGCATCGCCACCAGAATATCTGAGTAATAAGTCATAATCCTTAATTTCTATATCAAGCTTTTTGAGTTCATAATCTTCCTTGATAGCTACGTCTAGTATGTTGATGAGTTCTTCTTTATCTAAATGCTTGAGGATATAAACTTGGCAGCGGGAGAGTAGGGCAGAGATAACTTCGAATGAAGGATTTTCTGTAGTTGCTCCTATCAAAGTAACTATTCCTTTTTCGACAGCGCCAAGCAGTGAGTCTTGTTGAGATTTAGAGAATCGATGGATTTCATCAATGAAAAGAATTGGATTTGGACTATCAAAGAATTGGTTTTTCTTAGCCTTTGCTATCGTTTCTCTTACATCTTTGACGCCAGAGTTGATAGCTGATAAAGAAAAGAAAGGACGATCTAGCTGCTTAGCAATTATACCCGCAAGGGTAGTCTTACCTACGCCTGGAGGACCCCATAGTATCATGGATGGGATATTGCCAGAAAGGATAGTGTTCCTTAATACTGCCTTAGCGCCAACCAAGTGCCTTTGGCCGTGGTACCCATCTAGTGAGTCTGGACGCATTCTTTCTGCTAAAGGGGGCATTTTGGATGTTTTATAATTATACGCTGAATATAGAATAATTTGCTTTTCATCAGCCCCTTTTAAAAAGTATATTAAATTTATAGATCAACAAGAACTAACTCCTTACAGCCCTTTTTATTGAAAACGCTACTCATACTTCTCGGCATTCTCTTATGCACAACAGTTGTCATGAGCCCAGTATTAGATGCTGAGTTTACTAACTGGGATGATCCAGATTATATTTACAATAACTTACTAGTTACTGATAACAATTCTGTTATTGCAATATTTAAAGAACCCACGAGGAGCATCTATACACCATTAACCATTCTCAGTTTTTGGATAGAGCATCAGTTATTTGGAATAGATAAGATTTGGGTTCTTCATTTGAATAATCTTATTCTGCACCTGTTTAATGTATTGCTGTGTTTTTTTATTGCGAGGAGGTTAGGACTTAGCTTGTGGGGGGCTGCAGTATTAGCACTTTTGTTTGGGATACATCCTATGAAAGTAGAATCGGTGGCATGGCTTACAGAGCGAAAGGATATGCTCTTTGGGTTTTTCTCGCTTGCTTCGATTTATTATTATCTATTGATAAGAGAAGTATCCAAAATAGCTCTCAGTAAATATCTGTCATTACTATTTTTTGTGCTAATGGCTATGCTGTCAAAAGTTGTCGCTGTAATACTTCCTGTCCTGTTTTTAGCCATTGATTATTACCTAGATAAGGAATTAAAAGTGCAGTCTATTAAGCAGAAAATCCCCTTGCTGATATTGTCGGTAATTTTCGGATTGCTAGGATTATATTTTGCCTCAATATATGTGCCGCTAGAAGAGCCTGAGTACGTGCTTAGTCTGTCCAAGAGAATTGTGCTTGCAGGATACGCTACAAGTGTATATGTTGTAAAACTATTTTTTCCATTTAACCTAAGACCTATTTATGAGTTTCCTTTTATACTTGAGTGGCATCATTATTTAGGATTCATATTTGCTGTTTTGTTATTTCTGAGTTTACTATATTCTTATTTAAAGAGATATACTGTTTGGGTGTTTGGTATTTCATTCTTTCTAGTAAGTATTTTCTTTTGCTTACAGATAATAAAAGTAGGACATGGGTTTCAGGCTGATAGATTTATGTATTTACCTTATATCGGGTTAAGTTTTATAATTGTCAAATGGGCAGAAAACAATTACGATCAATACAGATACGCTCTCTTAGGAATGCTAAGTACCTACACGGTATTCTTCAGCTATAGTAGCTTTAATCAAACTAAGGTTTGGCATAACTCTGAGAGCCTCTGGTTGCATCAGCAAAAATACGGAGGGGCAGATAAATCAACTCACTTAAGCTTAGCTGAGTATTATGAAGATGTTAATAACAAAGAGCTTAGATTACAATCATTACTTAGAGCAGAACGTATAGATCCATCTGATATAACCATATGCAATGAACTAGGAAAGATATATTTAGAATTATACAATGATCCCAAGAATGCTATTAATCATTTTGATAAGGCTATAGATTTAGATAAGACATATGCAGGAATCTATGTTAACAGAGCAGTGGCATTAGGAAAGTTGGGTGAATATGATAGTGCAATAGCAGACCTTACTGCTGCTATAGAACTAAAGAATGATAATGAAGACGCATTGCTCAATCGTGCAGTGATTTACAATTCCATCGAAAAATATGAAGAGGCCATTAATGATTTAGATAGTTACTTGACATTAGTCCCATCGAGCGCAGATCGATGGGTTGTGAAAGCTCAGATCCACATGAAGTTAAATCAGGTTGATCAAGCTTTA
>CALFUQ010000221.1 GCA_937929885.1 uncultured Saprospiraceae bacterium | reverse complement strand
CCCTAAGTAAGGGTTTACCTTTAAGAGAGTAAAGTTGTATCGAATAACTTTACATATAGCTTCCAGCAACAATTCTCTTTAAAATATAAAAGGACAAAATCGATGAAGTTCATTTCCAAGAATATATTTCTTCTCTTACTTATTGTATTTCCATTTTATATAACTGCAACTATTATTATTCCTCCTTCTGATTTTGGAGAAATGATAGATCAGACGGAGTTTATCGTATTTGGTGAGGTGATGGAGAAGTCTATTGGTGATCGTACCATTAATTCTTTTAGGGTTATAGATAATCTTAAAGGCAATTTAGGAGGTCAACAAATCATCAACATAGAAGAATATGTTTATAGATCTGGAGATATGATAACCAGCGTTACAGGAGATGTAAGTTTTGAGGTTGGTAAGAAGTATTTAGTATTCCTATGGAAAAATGATTCTGGAAATTATAAGCCTGCTCTTTTAGCGCTTTCTGTTTATGAAGAAGGAATTAAAGACAATGAAACAATCTTAGCACATCCATTTCAAATGCATCAAGAATGCTTTGTAGGTGCGGTCGATCATGAGTTAAGTGGTGGTTATAGTAAGGTAAAAATGATAGAACAGATCAAATCTATTATCAAAGCTCCTAGAGCATGGAATAAGTTTGATGCTGGATTTATAGATGCTGAACGACCGATAGAAAATGAGCATAAATCTAGCGAGCATAAAGATCATAAGTCAGTGTGTCCAAACACGCCGCCAAGTCATTGTACCACACTTTTTGGGTCACCTGGGAGTTTAAATGGTTCATGTACAAGTTCATCGCCAGGGAAATTTATGAGCCCTGTTTTTACAATTAAAGTTGCAACTGGCGGGCAAAATGTGCCACCTACAACGGGCGAGCTTAATAATTTAACTAATGCAATAAATTCTTTAGATGGTTTACCTGGTTTAACTGTTCAAGAAGCTAATCCATTGAGTCAAACATGTTCAGTCCCTTCTACACCATGTTCAGTCCAAAACATTTCTTTTAATTGTAGCAGTTTCAATAATGAATTTTGGGTCTTTTTTAATGATCCATGTAACGAAATTTCACCACTTAACGGATGCGCAGGAGTCCTTGGGTTAGGAGGTACTTGGAGCTTTAGTAATTGTCATACAGATGCTTGTGGTAATCAATGGAAAAGTAATGGTAGACCATATTTTGTGATGAACGATGGTACAACCTGTTTAAATGACTATTCTTACACAGCAACTCTGATACATGAAATGATGCACGGCTTAGGCTTAGGCCATATAGGTTCTGGTATGCCCTGTTCAGCTATTATGAATCCAATTGTATGCAACTCTAATCCAGGTAATAATGTTCCTAACTATGGAATTACAAACCTAGATGAACAATGCATTGACTGGATGTATAACATAGGAAACACCTCATGCACTATTACAAATTTCATCAATGTTAATCAACCTGTTTGTAGTGGCACTGATATAGAGTTTGATATAGAATTTGATGTTGTGGGTGGATCAGGTAATTATGATATCATTGCAGGAACAACTGTAATTCATACCTTTTCAGGTGTAACATCAGGTACTGTAAATGAAAACTTTGTAACAACGATAAGTCCAGGTACGGTTTCTTTGACTGTCGAAGATGCAAATGATGCGAGTTGTGATGCTTCGATTAGTGGAGTAGTAATTCCAGACTGTAGTTGTAGCATTAGTAATCTACAGCTTACAAGTGGACCTAGTTGTTCTGGTAATAACATCAACTTTTCTATTCAGTTTACAACAAATAATTCATCTGGTAATTATGTAATTGATTTAGGGGGTAACAGCTTAGGAACAATTGCGAGTACGAGTGGGTCATTTACAGTAGCAGACAACCAAGGAACTCAATTACTGACAGTGACTGATCAATTAGATCCTGCGTGCTCAGATAATTTATCATTAGTTATACAAGACTGTCCTACATGTAATGATGGCATCCAAAACGGTGGAGAAACAGGGATTGATTGTGGAGGGCAATGTCCTCCATGTCCTACATGTAATGACGGAATTCAGAATGGCGATGAATCAGGAATTGATTGTGGAGGATCTGTCTGTGGTCTATGTGATTGTACAGACAATGATGATCTAACTTATTCTAATACAACTATTCCCAATGGAACTGACGAATATGTCAATGATTGGATCAAAACTCAAGGTACAGTGGATATCAATAATGGATCTACAATAGAGTTAAGAACTGGGACATTCATAGAGCTGATGCCTGGCTTCGAAATCAAGACTAACAGTAGTGGGAGTGTGCTCTTGGATATCGAAGGTTGTATTCCTAATTAATTAATCAGTTAGCAAAGGACATAGATTTTTTTGTTATCGCTTAGAGATCTAATTACGAGTTTGCACTTGTGTCGAAAGTACTAGCTACCTTATAATAAATTTTGTCTTTTAAAGATGTCGGGTTGTTCTTCCTCGGAACTTTATCTCCTTATTTTAAAACGAGAGGCTTCATCTTTTCCTTTATTACCTAAATGGCCAACAAACCAAAAGCATAAAAAAAGGCTACAACAAAATGCTGTAGCCTTTTAAATATTTATTTCAAGATGGGTTTACTTTCCTCCATCTAATTCGTCCTGCAATACTTTAAGCTTATCCCAAGCTCCATCTGCAGCTAGTTTTGCTTGCTTAGGCCATGAGCCAGGATCATGCATTGTAAACTTAGATCCACCTGCTTCTAATATTTTACTTAATTCAGAGGCTTTAGATTCAGATAATTGTCTGAATGAGTAAATGCCATCAGCTTGTAAAAGTTTAGCAATCGCTGGTCCTACACCTTCAATCTTAGTTAAGTCATCTCTAACAACTGTTGCACCTCCAGATGTAACTTCTCTTCTGTCGACTATTTTTCCTTTGCCTGTAGTTCTGCTTTCGCCTACTACCGTTCTTTCTCCTTCAACAGTTTTCATGCCTTTCATCATTTTAGATAGTGCATTAAAATCTATCTGCTTAGTTACTTCAACTTCTTTAATTACTTCTACTTCGATTTCTTTGATTACTTCTACTTCGATTTCTTTAATTACTTCTTTAATCACTTCCACTTCTACTTCTTTAATTACTTCTACTTCTTTAATCACCTCTACTTTCACTTCCTTGATAACTTCTTTAGGCTTTTTCTTAAGCTCAGCTTTTAATGCCTTGATCTCATCTGCTAATCCAGCATTTTTTGCTTTCCATTTTCCAATAGCTTTATCATGATCCTTCTCAAGCGCTGCTATCTTTCCATTTAACTTGTCAGTTTCAGCTGTATCTTTAACTTTCTGGATTTTAGTTTTAATAACCTCCTTGATAAGTGTCACTTCTTTAATAACCTCTACTGGCTTTTCTACGATTACTTTAACTTCCTTAATTACAGGCTTCTCTACGATTACAGGCACCTCTTTAATGACCTCTACCTCTTTGATTACTTCCTTAATCTTGACAACTGGAGTAGGTACTTTCTCTATTACTTTTTTGATTTTGGTGACTGGTACAATCACTTCTTTGATTACTTCTACTTTCTCAATCTTAGTTACGTAGACTGGTACTTTTACTTCTTTAATCTTAACTACCTCCACAGGTACTTCCTTTATGACTTGTACCTTTTTAATTCTCGTTACACCTACTGGCTTTTCTACTTCTACCTTTTTAATCTTCTGTACTGTATTGGTTGTAGCTACAGCTTTTTGAGTCTTTAATTTTACCTCTTTAATTTTTATTCCAGAAGGTACTGCTACTGCTTTCTGCTTTGTAGCTTTAACCGTTTTTATAGATTGCTTTCTAAATGCAGGCAATTCTCTCAATATTGTTTCATAAGCAATTTTTGCCTTTGAAGCACTTACATCTGCCTTTTTAGTTATTAACGCTATTAAATCTTCTTTGTGGATCACTTCCTTCTTCATTGCTACCTTGGTTACTTTACCAGCAACAGATTTTCTAGGGGTTACTTTTCTAGTAATCTTTTTCTTGCCAGTAGCTTTTTTTGGAGCTGCTTTTTTTACAACTCGTTTTTTTGATGTTACTTTCTTAGCAGTAGCTTTTTTTGGAGCTGCTTTTTTCGCAACTCGTTTTTTTGATGTTGCTTTCTTAGCAGTAGCTTTTTTTGGTGCTGCTTTTTTCGCAACTCGTTTTTTTGGCGCTGCTTTCTTTGCTACTGCTTTTTTAGGCGCTGCCTTCTTCGCGGTTTTCTTTCTCGCAGTTGTCTTTTTAGATGCTGCTTTTTTTGATTTTGCCATTTTATTATTTGTTATTGGATTATTATTTTTAAAATAGGGTAGTACTAGTCAAAGCATTACCCTATTAAATTTTTATTTAATGAAATGCTTTCTTATTTGCCACCATCGAGTTCATCTTGCAACTTCTTAAGCTTATCCCAGTCTCCTGCTGCTGCGATTTTAGACTGCTTTGGCCATGAGCCAGGATCATGCATCTGATATCTAGATCCAGCGTCATTTAAAATCTTCTTAAGTCTCGTTTGCTTTGCATCTGCTAATTGCTCGAATGTAACAATACCATCTGCATTAAGTAGACCAGCAATTTTTGGTCCGATTCCCTCTATTTTAGTCAAATCATCTTTTTTGGCTTTACCAGATTTTGCTGATTTGCTTTTACCTGACGATACTATTTTAGCAGCTCCAGCAGACTTTGATACAGTCTTTGCTTTTCCTTCTTTTCTTGTTTCTCCTACTACTTCTCTAGAAACCTCCTTAGCCTGCATGCCCATTACCATCTTCATAAGTTCATCAGGATCAGGATACCTTACAACTTCTACTTCCTTGATAACTTCTACTTGAATTTCTTTTACAACTTCTACTTCCTTGATAACCTCCACTTCCTTCTCCACAATTTTCTCTACTTCCACAATCTTTTCTACTTCTTTGATTACTTCCACTGGACGATCCACAATTTTCTCCACGATTTTCTCTACCTCTTTGATTACTTCCACTGGACGATCCACAATTTTTTCTACCTCTTTAATTACCTCAACCTCTTTAATTACTTCGACAGGCTTTTCTACAATTTTCTCAACCTCCTTGATTACCTCAACCTCCTTGATTACCTCAACCTCCTTTATTACTTCTACAGGCTTTTCTACGATTTTCTCTACTTCTACAATTTTCTCTACTTCCTTAATTACTTCAACAGGACGATCTACTATCTTCTCCACGATTTTTTCTACTTCTACAATCTTGTCAACAGGACGATCTACAATTTTCTCTACAATCTTGTCAACAGGACGATCTACAATTTTCTCCACGATTTTTTCTACTTCTACGATTTTCTCAACTTCTACGATTTTTTCTACTTCAACAATTTTCTCTACTTCCTTAATCACTTCGACTGGCTTCTCTACCTCTACGATTTTTTCTACTTCTTTTTCTACTATTTTCTCTACCTCTTTAATTACCTCTACTGGCCTGTCTATTTCTCTGATTACTTCTATCTCTTTAATAATCTCTTTAGGCTTAGAAGCCATTTGAGTTTCATAAGATGAGATACTAGAAGTATAAGCACTAAACTTAGATTCAGACTCAGATTGGAAAGCTGAGAAGTCAGAGTTTAGTTTTCCAAATCTGGTGTTTAGATCATTCATCTCACCTTGACTATTTTCGAATTTAAGTTTCCAAGCATCAGCGTCATTTCTGAGTGATGCGTTTGATGATTCTAGATTTGCAAATTTGCTTTGTAATCCAGATGTTTCAGCTACATATTTGTCATGTCCTGACTTTAGATTTGCATAGGACGCTTTTGCATTTGCTAATTGTTGTCTAAGATCTCCGATCTTATTACCTCTCCAAATCCACCCTATAAGTCCGCCTAATAGCGCTCCTACAAGTGTGAATAATATAGTCCATAAACAAGGCATAGTTATTAGTTTTAAGATTAGTTAATTTTTGTTTTAATTGAGTGTTATTTCTACTCTGCGATTTTGAGCTCTTCCAGCAGAAGTATTATTAGTTGCTATAGGTTTGTCTGGTCCAACAGCTATTACATTAGCTCTTGCTGCTACCAAACCATTGTCTACTAAATAGTCTTTTATAAATTCTGCTCGAACTTTTGATTTATTGATATTTGTATTTCTATTACCTCGATTATCTGAGTGACCACTAATATCAATCGAACTGTTAGGAACATTCTTGATATAGTAGATTAAATCTCCTATATCTTTTCTTTGAGTCTGATCTAGACTAGGGTGGTCATTGCTAGTATCAAATTGTACGACAATTGGGTTTCCTTGAAATTTCTGCTTAAGGCTAGCATAATCAATGCCATTGTTTTGCTTGTTAATGATAGACAAAGTAATGGGTCCCCTGAGCAATGTATCGCCTAGTACAACCATATCATTTTCGATTTGACCATCCATGGTCAATTGAGCATCTGCAATCCCTTTATTCGAAAAAAGCCTTTTGACATGACTCGCACGTGCTAACCCAAGATTTTGCATTGTGCTAGAGTTTGTCTCTTTCTCTGTATACCATCCAGTGATTTGGACTGCTTTTGATGGGTTAGCTTTTAGGTAACTTGCAGTTTTATCTACAACTCCATTTACCTCTGATGAGACAGGTGTTATATACTGTTCGCCAGAAGTCCTAAAGTTAAAATGAGCAGTCTCTGCTTCTGCAATCAAGTTGTCTCCATCTTGAGCTAGTAAAGTCGACTCATGGGAAGCTGTTCCTGTTGCTCCTGCATGCCCACATTGGTAAAAAAAGCACGCGCAGAAACACCAGATTGCTAGAATTAGTAGCAAAAATAATATCCTCTTATCCATATGAGATTAGTAAATTTTGTAATGGTGTTATTAATATAATCTTATGATTTTCAACGGGTAACTAACCGTTTACTTTAATTAAGACTTAAAATAACCACATATAGTAACTATTAGAAGTAATGGTAATTCTAATATTTGCCATTTAACATATACATACTTTCCTTAATTGTAAGTATTTAGATATCAATCTATAACAAATAAATATATCTTTATATGTGTTGCGTAAACCAATGTTATGAAGATTTTGATGGTATGTTTAGGTAATATCTGCCGATCACCTCTAGCTCAGGGGATATTAGAGCATAAGATAAAAGAGCATAATTTATCTTGGTCCGTTGATTCTGCAGGTACAGCCTCATATCATGTGGGAAATCAACCAGACCCACGATCAATCCAGAAAGCAGCGGATTATAAATTAGATATTACTAACCAGCGTTCTAGAAAAGTAGACCTTAAGGATTTTGACGAATTCGATTTAATACTTGCTATGGATGCTTCTAATTATAATAATCTGCAGAATCTATCTGAAGACCCTACTCACAGATCAAAAGTTAAAATGATTTTGAACTATAGCTATCCAGGTGAGAACAGGCAGGTACCTGATCCATATTATGATGATGGTTTTGAAAATGTATATCAATTGTTAGATAGAGCTTGTGATAAGCTAATAGCAAAAGAAACTAATTGCTAGACCGTTTTTTGTATCGCTGAGGTTGTTTAGGTAGCTGTTTACCAAAATGTTGAACCCAATATTTTTTATACCTAGCTACTGCCATTTCGTCTACACGTTTATCCATAAGCATTTTGCAGTGTGTCTCACTTTCTATCCAATCATCCATTGCTTGTGAGAATTTCCGTTGACCTTCGGCTATATTTTCTCCTACAACCTTCCAAGGATATCCGATTTTGGTTAATCGTTGCCCTAAGTTTTTTCCACTTCTAGAATAATGAGAGAAGAAATTGTATTTAGACATCTCCCGTGCATGTGACATTGCAGAGTCATATAAAGTTTGATTCCACTTAACGGGACCTACAGGTTGCTGATAATCATTACCACAGTAACATCCCTTCGCTCTCAACTTATTTACTTCATTTATAATTTCTTCTTTATCAATATCAAATGAGTAGGATACCTCATAATCTGAGACTGGGTGAATAATCACGGCGTAAATAAAAACAATAATTGATAATATAATCTTCATATAGAACGGTCTCGTCTAAAGAAACACATTAGAGATATTTTTTATTATTGAATGCTAAATTTAAAAATTACCGCGAGCGAAAAATACTCCTTTCACTTATTCATTTACCTTTACATCATCCCTTAGGAATTTTTATACTCCCCCCACTTATAAGTTAGACGTGATAGGACTTTGAATGTTAACATTCATTGCACTCTGATTTATCAATTTTTAGAAAATTCATATCCCCCCTTTCGAAGAGAGAGAAATATTGATTTAGCTCCCTTCAGTTATTTTATTTATTAACCAAAACTCGTTTCTCATGCCGAAAACCGAAAGGGTACTTCGATCGTATTCGAAGTTGCTTACATTTCTTGGCGTACTTATTTGTTGTTTATTTTCTCAAAGTAGTCTCAGTGCCCAATGTGGTACGATGGTCTGTAATAATGTCTTACAGATATCAGTGGATGAAAACTGTGAAATTGCCTTCAATCCAGATTTATTACTTGAAGGAGACCCCTCAAATCAAGGCTCGTCATTTACATTAACTATCGCTGATCTTGG
>CALFUQ010000220.1 GCA_937929885.1 uncultured Saprospiraceae bacterium | reverse complement strand
ATCTTACTAGTTGGAGGTATTAAATAATTTAAGAGATAAACACTAAATGAAACCGAGACTGTATTTGTATATAGCAATTTGCTTAATTGTTGCAGGGTTTGGATTGTTACTTTTCGCAAACCAAAACCAAAATAATATTCAAGAGCATCGCAGCGATAAGGCTTCTATTACTGTAATAAATTTAAAAACTAAAAAAGATACCACGTCCTGGAAGAAATATTTAGGATTTATATTTATCGGTGTTGGTTTGGTAATTGCTGCTTCAAATCTTCGATTAAAAACTCAAAAGGAGAATAGCAAAATCAATTTCACCAAAAAAGAGCAAGAGATAGTTGACGCCATTAGGAACGGAATGTCTAATAAAGAAATCGCCAAAACTCAATTTATCAGCCTAAGCACAATCAAAACCCATACAAGTAATATTTATAAAAAAGTAGGGGTCAACTCTAGAGATGAGCTTATCGAAAAGCTAAAAATCATAGGTACTAGTACTTAATTCATCCTACTATTACTTGCTTTCTGTTGCTTTGCAGGTCAATTTGCGGCCTTCAACTAAAGCAAATAATATGTCCATCATCAAATTATGTATTTACGCAGCAAGCCTGTTGTTGCCAATTATTGGAATAAGTCAAAACATTACTGACTGCAGAAAAATTGTTGATCTAACTGTAAAGTCTATAAACTCAAAATCATCTAACGATTTACAGAATTATCTTTCAGATGACTTTAAGATAGTTGATCGAGAAGGTATCGTTGCACGGACAATACTCAAACAATTAATAGCGCAACTTGATGACAAGATTATATCCTATGAAGAATCGAAACAAGTAAATGACGAAGAAGGGTTAGTACTATCCTATGACTTTATTTACGAACAGAAAGGGAGTCAAGAAACTAAGTTCACCTTTAGCGCAGAAAATAAATTAAAAGCAGTAGAGCTCTTTAAGATGTTTGTAAAGACGATGAACCTTGAAGATACTCAGGTAATAAAAAATACTGCCAATCAGATTGACATACCATTTAGGAGAATGGGAAATCTCATAGTTGTGGATGTGCAAGTAGATGGGGTTAACAGAAATTTCCTCCTTGATACTGGGTCTCCAAAGGTTATCTTAAACGCCCAATATTTTCAATCAGACCCAGACACTAATCAAACAAAAATAATATCGTCAATTAAGGGAGTAAATGGGAGTACATCTGGACTAGATCTTTTCCATGTTGACAAGCTAGATTTTCAGGGTATTCGTATGGATAATCAAGAGATATTGACACTTGATCTCTCTAATTTAGAGGAACATGGTAATATGGAGATTTATGGTTTGATAGGCTATGAGTTATTAAAAGAATACGATTTAGTATTTGATTACAAAAACCAAATTCTAACCTTGCTTAATCCAGCATACTTTGATGAATATGAACTATCACACCTAAATAAAATAAACCCTACCATTATTAAACTTAATATCGAAACACATATTCCAGTGCTGTCAGCAATAATAAGCGGAACTGAACATTCATTTGGATTGGACTCAGGAGCAGAAGTAAACTTAATAGATGATCATCTCTATTTTAATTTAATAGATCAACTATCAAATATCGGAGTTGACACTTTATCAGGAGCAGGTAAAGGGTATAAAATTGTTAAAGAAGCTCAGCTAAATTCTATGAAAATAGGAGGCAGAGACTTAAATGATATGAACACAGTATTCAGTGATATAACTCACATCAACAATAGTTATAAGCTCAAAATAGATGGCATCCTAGGTTATGAGTTATTTTCTCAACAACTAACAGTATTATCTTACAATCGTAAAGAACTAAGGTTGTACTAGAAAATAAAATTATGTCTATAGATTACTTATCCTGCTTACCAAAAACTTCTTTTAATAACGGACTAGTTCTTAATCCAGCATCATTTCTAATACCAGTTTCTTTCACTTCTACTAATTCAAACATACCATCTAATGCTTTGTTATTGACATGATCATCGAGCTCAGGATTTAAGTCTTTTGTAAATGGAATTTTGTTGTATGCTTTTACTGCATCATTCCAATAGCTTCTAGCATTTACTTCATCTAGTGATGCTTGAATTACTGGGAGGAAACTTTTGTATAATTCTTTTCGAGAAGTATTTTCTAAATATCTCGTTGCTGCATCATCTTCTCCCATAAGAATATTAGTAGCATCCTTAAAACTCATTTGTTTGATTGAGTTCAAAAATATTGGACCTGCCTTCTTTGCAGCAATTTCTGCTGCTTGATTCATCTTAGCGATGAGATCTTTTTCTACGTTTTGGAAGCCTGGTACTTTGGATAGCTTATTAGTAACTTTTAGAGCTTCTGCTGGAAGAAGAATTTTATACGGTGATTCTAGATAACCATTATCAGCTGAGAGCGAACTCACCGCTTCATCTACTCCTATGTTAAGTGCCTCTTTTAATCCGCTTCCTATGTTACCTGATGATTCTCCCTTAACTACTTCTTTTGCTTTGTCTATTAACTTACCAAACTGTGCATTTAGAGGGCTTAAACCGATTAACATAACTGCTAGTATTACTAATATTCTCATAATTTTCTGTTTCTATAGTTACAACTGATTTGTAACTGATTATCATGTTAAGAATTCACTAAAATGTTGGATGATCTTAAGTTTTGTCAAAAGTTAATCATCTCCCTTCGGGCAATTAGAAAAGTATAGTTATGTTTAATTAGAAGTGCATATAGAAATGGCGAAAACCTTTATCATAATTCTAAGCTTGCTGATCTTCCTGTTCTTGCCTACTGTGCAAGGTCAGTCCCAGTCAAATCAAACCGTATCTAAAGTCCCAGTATTAAAAATCAACTTCTATATGATGGGAATGGATAGCATAAATGAAGAGATTACTGTTGCAATAGGTGATAATGTAAAATATCTAAACGAGGAATTCGAAGGCCATATACAGTTTGAATTAGAGGAACTTTTCATGGATGTCAATCACGAATATCTGCCAGATTTGCACACCGATTACAAAAGAAGAAAAAGTTATAGAATTGAATCGACTGTAAGAGCAATAGAGCAAAAAGGAGCAATCAACATATTTTTATTCCGCACCTATAGTCAAGAAGGTTCTAATCAAGCCTTGATGGGATTTACTCCGATTTTTAAAGCTAGACACAGTATCTATCGTGCAGCGAGTCCTAGATTTGATAGGATATTTTTGGCGTACTCTTGTCTAGATGACAAAAACACACTCGTCCATGAGATGGGACATTTTTTAGGACTTAAGCACCCTTGGGAATTATCAGAAGGTGGTCAACGATTTGCTGGAATTACAAGTCCTGATATTCTTAATGTTAACCACATGACCTATAACTCAATGGTCTCTGATTTTACTGATCAGCAACTTGCGCAGATGCATGATTTCACCATGGATTATCGCTTATACTTAGTGAAAAGAGTTGTTACTGATTATTCCGTTAAGTGATTCTATCGCACGGTTAAATGTCAGTAGCAAAGATTTTATCCAAATAACATATTAAATATTTTTGTAATGTGTAATTAATTACCTACCTTCCTTAACACCTCACAGTCAAAACGAATACTTACAGTTATTCCCTAGTAAAGCTTACACATATCCCAAAGGCAGATTCTTGACCAAAAAACTAAACTATTATGGGTAAGATCGCCGATATTTTAATCTTCTATGTTTTACCAGTAATGTTTACCCATTCAGGGTTAACGTTAAGCTCTGCTATTTCCCATAAGGAGGACGTCTACATTGAGGTGCCCACCATGAAAATTAATTTTTACATGATGGGAAAAGAAGATTTAGATGAAAGTACTCTGCATAACCTGCAGCTCAATATGGATTACCTCAATGAAGAATTTGAAGGTAAAATCAAGTTCACTAATGAGTACTACCTTACCGATAATCAAAGTGCGTATCTCCCAGATATTTATAAAGCCCTACTCGATCTTAATGATGATTGGGTTGATGATATAGTCAGCCCAATAGAATTGCAAGGAAGTCTTAATGTATTTATATTCGAAACTTATCGGGAAGAAAAAAAGAATGCTGCACTGATGGGTTTTACTCCGCTACTTCCGTTAAACCAGGAAGACTATGGTTTAATCAGTCCAGAGTTTGACAGGATGTATATTGCGTACGATGGCCTTAAAAAGAAATCTACTTTAGTTCATGAGGTTGGCCATTTCCTTGGCTTAAAACATCCCTGGGAAATGAATGAACTCAAAAAACAAATTTTAGGATTTAATAGCAAGGCTGATGAACTAAATAATCACATGTCTTATCATCACACTGTTAATAAATTTACCCCAGAACAACTGGAGCATATGCGAACTTTTGCTTTAAAGTATCGATCATACCTTTTCGATGAGACTGAGTGGGTAGCATACAATAATTGAATAGCCAGTAACGCTATCTTAGTAACCAGTCTCTCAAGGTTATGAGGATGATTTTATTTGCTTTATTGTTTCTAACTGCTAATCTATCCCATGTAGTTGCTCAGGATGAGCAAACCTTAAAGCAATATTTTGAAGGCAAAACTATCAAAGTAAAAATAGACATGCCTGCCACGTTTGAAGGCATTAATATCTATCCTAATAATCCTAATCCTCTAGAACAAAAAAAATATATAGAAAAATTAAATCAAAACGGTATCTCAATCCACAAAGGTGAACATGTACAGATCACCAAAATTTTACAAAAAGAAAAGCATATAGAATTTCAATTAGGAGGAGGTGGTTATTCACCTATAGTTGAAAAGATTGGAGATCCAGATAAGTCCACCTTAAGCGAATCAGATGAAGAAAAAAAACTGAAAGAAAAAATAAAACTAGAAACAAATAATACAGAGAAAGCTAGACTTAATAAAGCACTCAGAAAGTTGCAAAGAATTAGAAGAACTGAGCAAGAAGAAATAAATATGAATACAAAAAAATCACAAGCTTCACATAAAGAACTGACTAGCAGAATGCCGAGAGAAAGTGGATCGAGATTTAGTATCAGATATAGTAGCAAAGTTGGCCATGAACAATTAACTATAGAATCTATCAAAACTGCCTTAGGTGAGTATGTAAACTTTGAAAGTTTAAAATAATCACTCTTCTATAAAAGCAATTTGCTTCCACTCCCCTTCATGTTCATCATTTGTTTGATTTTTTCCTGGTGTTGTTCTTCCTGCTTTTATTTGCTCTACCAACAAAGCTTTTAGTTCAATAACCTTCTTTTGATTTTGATTAAGCAGATTTTTAGTTTCACTTGGATCAGCACGAAGATTATAAAGTTGATAAGGAGGTAAAGAGTCCAACGCTTCTTTATCATTATTTCGAGGATAGCTCCAACCACAAGAACCACCACACATGATCAATTTGTAATCACCTTCTCGCATTGCAAAACTTCCATCAATAGAATGATGAATCAATGACTTACGTAATCCTTCTTTCCCCTCAAACAAAGGCACCAAACTAAAACTATCCTCCCCTTCATCATCAGATAATTGATATCCACTTACAGATGCGCATGTACTCATCAAGTCGACTGTAGCAATTAAATCGTTCGACGAGCTGCTTGCTTGGATCATTGCTGGCCATTTAGCAATAGCAGGGACACGATGGCCACCTTCATAAATATCTGCCTTGTGTCCTCTATAAATATGACTAGGTGAATGCCCTGCTGCTTTAAGAATTTCAAAATCAGCTTCTGGTGAACATCCATTATCTGTCATAAACATGATGAGTGTATTATCCTCAATTCCGCTTTTTCGAGTTGCTTCGACAACCATCCCAATATAGTAATCGATCATCTCCACGAAATCAGTATATGGGTTAATACTTTTACCTAGCCACTCCTCGGTAGGTAGTATAGGCGTATGAGGTGAAGGCAGCGGTAAATACAAAAAGAAAGGGTCGTCTGTTTTTGCCTGCTCTTGAATGTATCCAATGCTCCGTCTAAATAAGTTTGGAGTGACATCTTCATGTTCAAAATCAGATCCTGTTGGCCCCTCTCTCCACCAAGTGTATTTACCTTTGTCAATGGTAACAGTGTCTGGTTGCGCAGTGACTTTACCGTTTTCTACATAGACATACGGTGCCATATCAAGAGACCCAGATATACCATAAGCATAGTCAAACCCTAGGTCATTAGGCGTATGTAAAACCTCCTTAGTGAAATCTATATTGTCACAATCACCAGCTGCCCAACCATCTCCTCCAAACTCTGATTCATCCTCCAAGGCCCAATCCCAACCTAGATGCCACTTACCTATCATTGCTGTATGATAGCCTCGCTGCTTAAGCATCGAAGCAACCGTAGTCCTATCCTTAGAAATTAGTGCTTTAGATTTTCCCGTTAGTACTCCACTTTTTAATCTCGACCGCCAACTATATCTCCCTGTGACAACACCATATCTTGTTGGTGTACAAACTCCAGAAGTCGAATGTGCATCTGTAAAAATCATACCATCTGATGCCATCTGATCAAGGTGTGGTGTTTTGATCTTGCAGTCTTTATTAAATACGCCTACATCTCCATAACCCATATCATCTCCGAGGATGTATATGATGTTTGGACTATGTAACTTTAAAGTTTCGGTGTCATGGTTAGAACCACACGAGAAGAATATAAAAACGAATATTAACAGACTGAAGTTTAGAATTTTCATAGCTAAATATTAATAGACTTTGAGTTTTGGAATTGGTTCTAAATAACCATGCAAGACTAAAAAATCGTCCATCTTTTTTACCGTATCGATATAAGGTCCATTCGCTTTTTTACCATAGTTAAAGAAGCCATGGTCTGAATCTTCATAAGAAACTAACGT
>CALFUQ010000219.1 GCA_937929885.1 uncultured Saprospiraceae bacterium | reverse complement strand
AATAATAGTTAGACCGTTAAAATATTTTAGTTAAGCTTACACCACTGACAGTCTCTTCAGCATCTATTCAAGTATAATTATCATAATTTGACTTGAATAAAAAATTAGAAGATCATGAAAGCTTCAATCACACTTCTACTTGCTCTATTTATAATTTCCAATGCTTATGCGCAAGAAAACTTTAATATCGTTTTAGCAACTGATTTTGATGGAGAAGTAGTCCAAGGCAGCAAACTAGCTTTGATTCATGAAATCAGAAAAGGTAAACCTGTAAGGATTGGTTGGCAGCTAGATTTTAATAAGGACAAGAAAGCAGATTTTGATCACTGGGCAGATGCAGAATTCATCACCATACTTGACAATGAAGTTTTTACTCAACTTAGAAACATAAATTTTCAGTCACCAAAATTAGATGTACCACAAATAGATATAATCCCTGCAAATACCATGTGGACAGGGATAGTCGGCACTAATGGTTTGTTGAAAAATAGGTTTGTTTATCCAGAACTAAAATATGAAACTGACGAAGATGGAAATCCTATCATGACTAATGCCCTTGAAAAAGAACTAGCAAAACGCGAAGTTAGAACTTGGAAAGTGGCTACTTTCTGGGTCGTCGAAAACTGACTGGCTTCAAGTCAATTAGTATTGCAGTAGATGAAGAGAATGAAGAATCAAAGAAACAATTTACTATCAAATCATAAAGGATCAGCCAAAATCATTGTCTTATAATTAGATAGAATAATAAGATAGCAATTGTCATTAACTTCGACCTAATTAAACCATTGATAAGTTGTATTATTAGAGCAATCAGATTATTATTGACCAGTGATATCACAGAATAGCATAGAGGAAGTATTAGGTACCGCAAAAGTGGACGAAGTAATCGATGAGTTTGTCTCTCTTAAACAAAGAGGGGTCAACAAGATAGGTCTATGCCCATTCCACAATGAGAAGACACCATCATTCACAGTATCACCAGCAAAGAATATCTATAAGTGTTTTGGTTGTGGTAAGGGAGGTAATTCCGTGCAGTTTATCATGGAGCATGAGAGCATAAGTTTCCCCGAGGCAATTAGATTTTTAGCAAAGCGATATCAAATAGAACTAGAGGAGACCAATGTAGAAGAAATAGACCCTGAAGAAAAACTCAAGAAAGATAGCTTCTATATAATCAACGATTTTGCGAAAGCATATTTCCAAAAGAATATGATGGAATCGCAAGAAGGGAAATCAGTGGGCTTAAGTTATTTTAAAGAAAGAGGATACAGGGAAGCTACGATGAAGAAATTTGGTCTTGGCTATTCGCTCAAGAAAGGAGATCATTTTACCCAGACTGCTGTAGAAGCAAAATACAACATTGAGTCACTCAGAACTCTTGGACTTACTTCTAAATCAGATTTTGATTTTTTTAGGAGTAGAGCGATGTTTCCTATACACAATCTGAGTGGCAAGGTGATTGCTTTTGCAGGAAGAACTTTTAGTACAGATAAGAAAACACCCAAGTATATAAATTCACCTGAGTCCGAGATATACAATAAGCGTAAAATTCTTTACGCAATGTATCATGCTAAAGGACCAATCAGGAAAGCTCAGGAATGTATTCTCGTAGAGGGTTACACTGATGTAATCACACTACACCAAGGTGGTATAGAAAATGTAATTGCCGCTTCAGGGACTTCACTGACTATCGATCAGATTAGATTGATAAAGCGGTACACAGAGAATGTCAAAATTCTATTTGATGGAGATGCTGCAGGTATTAAAGCGGCGATGCGTGGGATAGATCTAATCCTGGAGCAGGATATGAATGTTCAGTTGGTACTACTACCTGACGGAGAGGACCCTGACTCCTATCTCAAGAAAGTAGGCGTCGATGCATTCAGCACCTTTCTAAAAGATCAGGCAGAAGATTTTATATTCTTTAAAACTAATCGCTTAATAGATGAGGTAGGTAATGACCCCATCAAGAAGACTAGAATGATCAAGGATATTGTAGATAGCATATCCAAAGTGAGAGATACACTTAAGCGATCATTATACATAAAGGAATGTGCAAAGCTATTAGACGTAGACGAACAAATTCTCCTCGGCGAATCCAACAAATCTATCAGAGCCGATATCAAACAAAAACGGCTCAAAGAAGAATATGCGACTCGACAACAGCAGCGTCAGCAACAACGTGATTCAGGCTTTGAAGGATTAGTAGAACCAATTCCAGGAGATCAAGAAGAACAAAGAGATCACAGCCAACCCAACAAGCTAGTCATCAATGATGATTACCAAGAACGAGATATCGTAAGAGTCTTAGTTAACCTAGGCGATAAAATCTACGATGAGGAACAAAAAACTACTGTTGCTGAGTACATGGTGATCAATTATCGAGAATTAATAGAAATGATCGATAATCAACTTTATAAAAGCATCTTAAAAGAAACCATAGAACAAGTCGACGCTGGCACCGAGTTCAAAACAAGCTACTTCACCAATCATTCTAAAGAAGAAGTAAGAATGCTTGCCACAGATTTACAAATGGATCCTTACCATTATTCTGATTGGGATGGAAAAAGTCTTTATCTCCAGACTCAGAAAATGCCTGATGAAAATTTCATCAAAGACGGCCTAAACTCGATCTTAAGACTTAAGGAGCGCAAATTCCAACGTACGCTAAAGAAAGTGGATGATATGATCCTAGGTGAGAAAGATGACACCCAAATAATTAACCTACTAAAGACTAGAGAGGTAATTAGGAAGCAGCTGTCCGAGGTTAGATTGCAATTAGGGACAGTTGTGCCTGTAAGTTTTTAAATAAAGTTAAAGATTAGGTATACTTATCAGTCTATAGTCGATAGAACACCTTGAACTTGCATTCTATCGACTATAAAACTATAGACTTAATTATTATTACTTATTAGTTCCAATACAATTAAGATCGTCCATTGCTTTTGTCAATCGCTCAACAAAAGTTTTCTCTCCTTCTCTTAACCATTTACGTGGATCATAGAATTTTTTATTAGGAGCATCATCACTATCTGGGTTACCTAATTGAGTTTGTAGGTAATCGTGATTTTTAGCAACGTACTGTCTAACACCATTCCAGTATGCCCATTGTGTATCTGTATCAATATTCATTTTCACAGCTCCATATTCTATAGCTTCTCTTATCTCTTCAGTAGTAGATCCTGATCCACCGTGGAATACAAAGTTGATCGGTGATGGACCTTCTAATCCAAACTCCTTCTTGCAGTATTCTTGAGAGTTTTTAAGAATTTTCGGAGTTAACTCTACATTACCTGGCTTATATACTCCATGTACATTTCCGAATGCTGCAGCACAAGTAAACCTATCGCTCACTTGTATTAGCTCTTTGTAAGCATAAGCAACTTCTGATGGCTGAGTATAAAGTTTAGCATTGTCTATTTCAGTATTATCTACCCCATCTTCTTCTCCTCCTGTCACACCTAATTCGAACTCTACAGTCATCTCCATCTTGTTCATTCTTTCGAAGTACTTTTTGGTAACTGCTATATTCTCTTCTAATGGTTCTTCAGAGAAATCTAACATATGAGAACTGTATAGCGACTTACCATTTTTTTCATAAAACTTCTCTCCTGCATCAAGCATCCCATCCATCCATGGTAATAGTTTCATAGCACAATGATCTGTATGCAAGATCACAGTCACTCCGTAAGCTTCTGCCATCATATGCACGTGATGAGCACCAGAGACACTACCTGCTATAGCAGCCGCTTGATTTTCATTAGATAGGCCTTTACCAGCAAAGAAAGTTCCTCCACCATTAGAGAACTGTATGATGACTGGTGCATCATTAGCTTTCGCTGTTTCTAATGAGGCGTTTACAGTGTTAGTGCCGACGCAGTTGACTGCTGGAATAGCAAAGTTTTTTTCGTTAGCGTAATTAAGAAGGTCTGATACTTCTTGCCCGTTTAAGACGCCTGGTCTGAATTTGGTAGCCATATTTTATAGTTTTTTTCCCGTAAATATTCGGCAAATTTAGAATAATTATTGGCATAAATGAAATTGACCATATGTTATGATGGCGAAGAGTTACACTTAAAAATCTGAAATGTGAAAAATACTTTCGTTTTGCAGGCTAACGTGTCAAACATTAACTCTTTACCAGAAAGCTTTTAAGAAATCCCACATTTGTGGGATAGTTTTTATTGAGGGCTAGTTATAATTTTGTTTAAAATTAAAAACAACTCCAATGGTCAACAGGTCAATTACCCGCACTATAATTCTTTTTTTATTTAGCATTTCTCTTGTTTTCTCTTCATGTGGCGAAGAAGGAATCATGGTTGAGGAAAAAGAATCAACTATTGTAGGATCATGGTCTGGGGTAATATCTCAAGAAGGTTATGAGGACTTCACTCTTAATGTTGATATAACAGAACCTATAATAAATACAGTTATAGCTAAAGGAGACTATGATGGGAATTGCACCTTCAGTTGGACTTACACAATGGATGATATGAGCGCTTTAATTATTGAAGAAAAGATTCTTTCTGGATTCGATTATTGTATAGACGGGACAATTGCCTTGACTATCCTTTCCGAATCGAGCCTACAATACAAATGGACAGGATCAGACTTCGACGATAATTTTGCTACAGGTACACTTATAAGAAACTAGCCAACTCCTAAAAGATTACTATAATAGTAAGTACAAAAATCAGCAAACAAAGCGGGCTAAAGAACTTAGTATCATTCGCTGCAAAGTCACCTTCCTTAATTCTTTTGAAAAAACCACAATACTTAAAATCTCCTATTGCTCTTAACAGAAATATACCCGCGACGGAATATGTAGCATACTTTATATAAATCTGAGATACAGGAGAAGAAGCCATGCCTCCTTGAATCAAGAACAGATACATTACCAGCAATAATCCTATTGCCACCAGAAGCGTAGCAATTTTAAAGCCTAGTCGTCTAGGGTCAGCCATTACAGAATTTTTCATAGCATCAGGCATTGCTCCATTTAATCCCCACTTACCACCTAATACCCAGTAGATATGCAATAATGCAATGCATAAAAATATTGTCGCCAAGAGGATAGCAGCTATAGTTATCATATTATCAAGATAGCTAATTTGTTTATCTTGCAAGTTCAGACGTAATTATGTTTTTCAGAAAAAAAGATAAACCTAAAGCAACAGAAGTAACGCTTCATAATTTCAACGAAATAGTTACTCAAAAAGATACTGCAATACTCTTTGATTTTCATGCTAGCTGGTGTGGGCCGTGCAAGGTTTTAGGACCATTCGTAGATGAGCTTGCTGGGGACTTTAAAGACAGAGCTTTTGTTGGGAAAATTAATATTGATCAGAATCCGCAGCTGGCAGCACAGTTTAAAGTTAGAAGTGTCCCCACCCTCCTTTTTGTTAAAAACAGAAGAGTCTTAGAACGAATCAATGGTCTAGTCCCTAAGCCTAATCTCGCTGAGATGTTAGAGGACCTGATTGCATATGAGGATTTAGCAGATGAAGAAGAATAGAAATTGTTAGATCTCTAGTTTAGGTATATTAACCACAAAACAGCTTCCACCTAATTCACTGTCTTTAACTTCGATAGTCCCCTTATGTAAGTCCACAATTTTCTTACTAATGGAAAGGCCTATACCCGACCCTTTGAATTCAGATTCTGCATGTAGCCTTTCGAAAATTTGGAATATCCTGTTTCGATGGATTGGCTTGATTCCAATACCATTATCTATTACTTCAAAAACAATCTCATCAGCTTTCTCTCTAGACTTTACCATTACCTTAGGGTATTTTGATTCGTCAACGAACTTTATAGCATTACCGATTAGGTTGGAAAATAGCTGTTTAATTAAACCATACTGACCGACCATTGTATTGACCTGTAAATCAATGTCTAAACTAGCATGTCTCGATTTGATTAGATCATTCCTATCAATCAAGATATCTCTAAAAAGATCTTCGAGATCAATATATTCCTTGGTTAGTTCGGACTGAGACACCATTCCTAAAGAAGTCAAGTCGTTCAACAACACTTCCATTTTATTAGTCTTCGCAGATATGAAGTTGAACATTTCTGTTTCTTTATCATCAAGCTTTGGTGCGACCTTAACCTTGAGGATATCTGCAAAACCTTTAACTGCTTTTAGAGGAGCTTTTAATTCGTGCGCTGCAAGATGTGTATAGTTTTCAAGTTGAATATTACTTTCGATATATCGGTCTAATTGATTAGTTCGCTCTTTTAATTCAGCATGTTGTTTTTTAAGATCTGATGTGGTCAATTCTAAGTTACCCTTAGCATGCCCAAGGTTAATTAGAATGAAATAGCACATCAAGAAGATTAAAATATTAACCGCTATTAAACAGATTCCATCAGCTATTAAGTCAGCTGTAATTCCATTTAAGTTCGCATCAGAATTATAATATAGAATTACAATTTGGCTAAGCAAACTTAAAACCAAAAATGTGATGAGAACATTGACTTGTTTAAAGTAAATGAAAGTAAATCCAAGTCCTGCAAGATAAAAGCAATAAACAGCTTGAAAATTACTATCACCAACGGCGACCATATAGATATTAAGGAAATTCATTCCTCCCAAAAAGAGCCAATAGGAACTAGATTTATATCCTTGACTATGTAAAAAATATACAATCAAAAAGACAACTGAACTTAGTAAAGTTGGAATTAATACATCATGATTACCGCTGTAAAGCTGGATTAATAAAACTATTAAGCTAGTAAAGAAAGCAGTGCCAATGATATAGCTAAACAACAAACCTGACCTTATTCCTTTAGAGGCTTGATAGTTAAGTTTGGTCTGTGAAGGGCGAGTATCCACATTAGGCTTAACGTCAATAAGCCTATCTGATACCGAGTAATTGTTCTTTATATTTTGGAGTGCTCTACTCATTAGTAACTATAAATAGACACGATAACAGCAATTAACTCCCTTTAAAAGTGGCAGAAATATTGGATTCTAGACTTATTTTACCTCGATTTACTTCTTGAATGATCGAATAGTCCTAAATTCAAGTAAATAATACTAACCAATATGACGACAACAGAAATAGCAAACAAGCTAGTAGCCTATTGTAGAAAAGGAGAATTTCAAGAATGCTACAAAGAATTATACTCTCCTGAGATAGTAAGTATTGAAAATGACGGAACCTCTTGCAAAGGGTTTGACGAGATGGCAGAGAAAGGAAAACAATGGAATGCAGGTATAAAAGAATTCCATAGTTCTGAAACTGGAGATCCTATCATAAGCGGTAATTACTTCTCAATTCCGATGAGTATGTCTATAACTTATCAAGGACAAGATCAACCTTTTCAATTTGAAGAGTTATGTGTTTACCAAGTACAAGATGGTAAAGTTGTGAAAGAACAATTCTTTTATGATGACCCGCCACAAGGCTAATTATAAATATCTATTTAATGAGGCGGTGATATGAGATCACTGCCTCATTTCAATAACATAAGCTTAGCACCTGGATCACTTGGTCTTGGAGCATTTGCACTTACAAGCTTGCCATCTTTATCGATAACCATAAACCTAGGTATTCCTTTAATATTGTAAGCTATTGCTAACTCTGACTTCCATGCCCCTTCCGCAATCAGTTGATGTCCCGATAATTCTTTTTCAATTACAAAATTTTGCCATTTTTCTTTATCCTTTTCTTCATCGATAGATATACTTACAAATTCGATATCCATATCATGAAGCTCAGATTCTAATTTTTGCAGTGCAGGAATCTCTGCAATACATGGGCCACACCAGGTAGCCCACACATCTACATAAATTCTTTTCCCTCGCAAATCTGATAGCTTAATCTCCTCTCCTGCCATTGTTATTGCTTTAAAGTCTGGAGCTACTTTACCCGACATTAAATGCTTCCAAGGTTTCATAACCTTATCTAATTTCTTATTGAGATAAGCTTCATCTGTATAGCTTTTATATTCAGCTATTATATTATCAGTTCCATCTAAACCACCACTAAAATTTATCATACTTGAAAGCTGCTCCATGATACAATACTTAGCAACCAACTCCTCTCCATAAGTTTGTTTAGCTGTATTTATGGATGCTTTAAAAAACGCTTTGGTAGATTCATACTCCTTGTAATCCAAATCACGAGAATGATAAAAGCTTACAGCTTGACGTCCCTCATCAAACAACAAGTAAGTAGGGTCGGTTATATTCGAATTTTCGAACCCAGCGTAGAAATCATTTGATAATACTGGATCTTCATCAAAGTGTCGTGAGTAAAAGCCTTTGTAATAGCTCAAGTCGTTAGTCGTTAATCCTATCACTCTCAACCTCATCGACTGCTTAAACAAGTTACTCACAGTGGAATCGTTCTCTATCTCATCTATTAACCTTCTTAGAGGGGCGTTCTTTTTTTCTACTTCTATCGAGAAACTTTCAACTGGCAATTTTGTAACCTCGCTAACCATGTAATCATACTCAACCTTTTTCTTCAAGTCGTTAAATGACTTTAAGTATTTATTTTCTATAGATGGATTAGACTTGACTCCAAATACAATCGGGTCCGCACTAACAGGTTCTAAATACAGTTTGTCTCCTGGCTTGACATGAACGTAACTATGATTCCATCCTACCGTAAGAGCAATAATAGCTTCTTCCTTAAGATCCAATCGGACTGAATCTAGATCGCCGTTTAAGACATAATAAAAATCTTCGACTATATTATAAACCTCCATCTCACCTTCCTTGACTTCTGACATATCTACTTTGATAGTTGTCATAGTTTTCTTCTGTGCACATGAGATAAATTGCAGACTAGAGCATAAATAAACAAGAAGGTATAATTTCATAAGAATGTAATTCACAAGAATTAAGTTGTAAAGTTAACTAGCTTAATCACCACTTCTACTCCACCAAGAAGCAATCGCAAACCCAGAAAACAAATGCCATATTCCCCACCATGCTGCCACTAGCGCCATACCTCCTAATCCATTAAAAAAGTTAAAGATCAAGATCAATGCAAGACCAGTATTCTGAATACCAGTCTCTATCGAAATTGCTCTTACATCCTTTAGGGCTAGCTTATTAAATTTAGCAAAATAGTAACCTACCGCAAGTGCCAAGGCATTGTGAAAGAAAACGAGTAAAAAAATCTCATCTACATATTTCATAATATTATCGACATTAGAAAGCACACCCACTATTACTATCCCTCCAAATATTAACATTGAAAATATCTTAACACCAGACTTAATTTTACCAGTGAAAATCGGATAGTAATGATTGAGCAACATACCCATGATAAGTGGTACAACGATTAGCTTGAGTATAGTTACTACCATAGTTAATGGCTCGACATGAATAGTTTGCCTCAGTGCCTCACTATTAGGCACTAAAGGTGCAAGCTGAGAAAAATAAAGTGGTGTGATAACTATCGCCGCTAGAGTAGATATAGACGTAAGGATGACTGACAAGGCAGAATTAGCTTTAGCTAAATGAACCGCATAATTAGAAACATTACCCCCAGGGCAAGATGCCACCAAAATCATCCCCAAAGCCATGGAAGTAGGTAGGTTTAAACTAAACACAATACCTAAGGTCAAAATCGGCATTAGGATCAACTGACTGATTAGACCTATTAATACAGGCTTAGGTGATTTAGCAATACTTTTAAAATCCTCAATTCCTATATCAAGGGCCACCCCAAAAAGTAAAAATCCTAAACAAATATTTAGAAAGAATAGCTTGTCTGGCGTAAAGTTGATTACTATTTGATCGATATTCTCCATTCCGAGTTACAGAAATAATCTGTCATGCCTAATTTAGACAATTACGAATTAACAGAAATGGAATTTACACTATCCCCTTCTCAGTAAGATACCGTTCAGCATCTAGCGCAGCCATACAACCTGTCCCTGCAGCCGTAACCGCTTGACGATAGATATGATCAGAAGCATCACCACT
>CALFUQ010000218.1 GCA_937929885.1 uncultured Saprospiraceae bacterium | reverse complement strand
ATTAGCACCGTCATTACCATCTGCTCCATCAGCTCCTCTACAATCCAGTACATCTATTACGCCATCTCCGTTTGTATCTTCATTAGTATCTGCTGCACCATCGCCATCTAGATCCCAACAGCTAGCACCATCTCTTCCATCTGCTCCATTCGAACCATCTCTTCCGTCTGTTCCATTAGCACCGTCATTTCCATTTGCTCCATCTCTTCCGTCTGCTCCGTTAGCACCATCATCTCCATTTACTCCATCTCTTCCATTAGCACCGTCATTCCCATCTGTTCCATCTGCTCCATCTCTTCCATCTGCTCCGTTAGCACCATCATCTCCATTTACTCCATCATCTCCATTTACTCCATCTCTTCCGTCTGCTCCATCAGCTCCTCTACAATCCAGTACATCTATTACGCCATCTCCGTTTGTATCTTCATTTGTATCTGCTGCTCCATCACCATCTAGATCCCAACAGCTAGCACCATCTCTACCATCTGCTCCATTCGAACCATCTCTCCCGTTTGATCCGTTAGCACCGTCATTTCCATTTGCTCCATTAGCACCGTCATTTCCATCTGCTCCATCTCTTCCGTCTGCTCCATTAGCACCGTCATCTCCATTTACACCATCTCTTCCATCTGCTCCGTTAGCACCATCAGCTCCATTTACACCATCTCTTCCGTCTGCTCCATTAGCACCGTCATTACCATCTGCTCCATCAGCTCCTCTACAATCCAGTACATCTATTACGCCATCTCCGTTTGTATCTTCATTAGTATCTGCTGCACCATCGCCATCTAGATCCCAACAGCTAGCACCATCTCTACCATCTGCTCCATTCGAACCATCTCTTCCGTTTGATCCGTTAGCACCATCATTTCCATCTGCTCCATTAGCACCGTCATCTCCATTTACACCATCTCTTCCGTCTGCTCCGTTAGCGCCATCATCTCCATTTACACCATCTCTTCCGTCTGCTCCATTAGCACCGTCATTCCCATCTGCTCCATCTCTTCCGTCTGCTCCATTAGCACCATTATCTCCATTTACACCATCTCTTCCGTCTGCTCCGTTAGCACCATTATCTCCATTTACACCATCTCTTCCGTCTTGTCCATTACAATCAAGAACATTAATTACACCATCACCGTTTGTATCTTCATTTGTATCAGCTGATCCATCTCCATCTAAATCCCAACAGTTTACACCGTCTCTCCCGTCTGCTCCATCACTTCCATCTGCTCCATCTCTACCGTCTGCTCCATTGTCACCATCTACTCCATCCCTTCCATCTGCTCCATCTCTACCGTCTGCTCCATTGTTACCATCTCTTCCATCTGCGCCCTGACAATCCTCAACGTTAATTACACCATCTCCATTTGTATCTTCGCTTACATCTGAACTTCCGTTGCCATTCGTATCCCAGCAAGCAACTCCATCTACTCCATCTCTTCCGTCTTGTCCATCTGATCCATCACTTCCATCTCTTCCATTTGCTCCATTATCTCCATCTTGTCCGTTTTGTCCATTTTGTCCATCAGCACCATCTCTTCCATCTGAACCATCTGCTCCTTGACAATCAAGAACATTAATTACACCATCACCATTTGTATCTTCACTTACATCTGAACTTCCATTACCATTCGTATCCCAACAGTTATCTCCATCTGCTCCATCTCTTCCATCTGCTCCATTATCTCCATTGTTTCCATCTCTTCCGTTTTGCCCATCATCTCCGTTGTTACCGTCTCTTCCGTCTTGTCCGTTACTACCATCTCTTCCATTAGATCCATCTGCTCCTCGGCAATCTTGTACATTAATTACACCATCGCCATTAGTATCTTCACTTACATCTGAACTTCCATTACCATTGGTATCCCAGCAAGCAACTCCATCTACTCCATCTCTTCCATTGTCTCCATCTCTTCCGTTTTGCCCATCAGTTCCATTGTCTCCGTCTGTACCATCTCTTCCGTCTTGTCCATTATCTCCGTCTGTACCATCTCTTCCGTCTTGTCCATTATCTCCATCTGTACCATCTCTTCCGTCTTGTCCATTATCTCCATCCGTACCATCTCTTCCATCTTGTCCATCCGCACCTTGACAATCTGCTGCATTGATTTCTCCATCACCATTTGTATCTTCATTCGTATCAGCTCTACCATCACCGTCTAAATCCCAACAACTAATTCCGTCTTGTCCATCTCTACCATCGCCATCTAATCCATCTCTTCCGTTTTGGCCATCAGCACCATCTCTTCCTCTACAATCCAATACATCTACAACACCATCATTATTTATGTCTTCATTACCATCTCTGATTCCATCTCCATCTAAATCCCAACAAGCTAAGCCGTCAGCTCCATCACTTCCATCTTGACCATCTTCACAAATTGGGCAAACACCATCTTCTCCTCTCTCCCCTTTCATTCCTATCAAACTTTCTAAGAAATCTTGCTCATCACCCTCATTTCCTTCTTGCAACCAAACTTCATATGCAGATAAACCTGTTATACCTTTTACACCTTGAGGCCCTTCTGGTCCTTCGTTTCCTTCTGGTCCCTGAGCTCCTCTTGGTCCTTCACAATCTAAAACATCTACCATTCCATCACCATTCTTGTCTTCGACTGAAACATCTCCTACTCCATTTTCATTTAAATCCCAACAATGCAAACCATCAGCACCGTCTTGACCTACTCTACAGTCATCAACATTTATAACTCCATCCCCATTCGTATCTTCATCAGTATCCGCTCTTCCATCTTCATCTAAATCCCAACAATTAATTCCATCTGTTCCATTAGCACCCTGGCAATCAAGTGCATTACCTACACCGTCACCATTAACATCTTCATTAGCATCTAAAACATCATCTCCATCAAGATCCCAACAGTCTCCAGGACCAGAAAGACTATTAATGAAATCTTCAGGCGAACCTGTGTTTCCAATAGCTAACCATAATCCATATGCAGATTGACCTGGCTCTCCTTGTTCTCCTTTTGAACCTAGAACCGTATTGTTATTTAAGAATGCATTACTTACTAAACTCACCCATTCTGGCTTGGTAGGAGTACCTATGTTTATTTGTAATGCGTTGTCAGTGGTATTATAAAATATTGAACCTGTAAGAGGGAATGCTAATTGATCCCTTTGATTATTAGACAATCTCGTCGGTACAAATACTTGGTCTGAACTCTCAAGTTCAAGAATTGATGCTTCATTAACATCGTTAGGATCACCTCCTAATTTAATTTGAGCATTCAAATTGGCTGTAAACACCATCATTAATGCTAAAATAGAAGCAGTTTGAAAGTTTCGGTTTTTGCAAACTGTCAATACACATACGACAGCTACAATAAGTAGAATTCCACTAAACATTCGTTTTTAGTTTTAATTGTTAAAATTCAAGTCTAAGTTGCCTGACCTTAAAGGGGCGATATAGGTGACCAAAGTTCCTGACGGAAGTCAGTTAGGAAGCTAAATTGGGTGTTGGTTCTACATCATTAAATTAAATGAAAATTATACGCTCATTTAAAATCAGGATAAATCTAATGTAAAGTCTTAACGACAATTAATCATTACGACGAACAAAATGTCACAAAGACTACATACAGAAAAATATAAATATTCTTTATGTAAACTACATTACATAAATACACTACTAACCTCTAGTGGTTAGCGGTAACGGCACAATATATACAATAATCATATATATTTCAAATCTATATATTTTATATATTTTACACCCTGAATAGTAGTCATATGGGATTAAAATATAGCTTAACAGACATAGAAAACAAGTGGAAATTACGATGGGACAAACACGAAACATACAAAGTTTCTGAAAGTGTTAAATTGCCCAAATTTTATATCCTTGACATGTTCCCTTATCCATCTGGAGCGGGTCTACATGTAGGGCATCCTCTTGGTTATATAGCCTCAGATATTTATAGTAGGTATAAGAGACATAAAGGGTTTAATGTCTTACATCCTATGGGATGGGATGCTTTTGGGCTTCCTACTGAGCAGTATGCTATACAAAAAGGTATTCACCCTGCTGTAACTACAGAAGAGAATAGTAAAAGGTACAAAGAGCAAATGAAAAACTTAGGGTTTTCATTTGATTGGAGTAAAGAAATATGCACTTCTAAACCTTCCTATTATAAATGGACTCAATGGATATTTACTGAGTTATTTAATCATTACTATAATATATCAGAAGATAAAGCAGCACCTATTAAAGATTTAGAGGATGTGTTTTCTAAAGAAGGTAACCTTAAAATTAACGCTGCGTCTTCCTATGAAAATAAATTTAATGCTTCAGAATGGAAGGAGTTCTCCAAGAAAGAACAAGCTGATATCTTAATGGAGTATAGACTAGCCTATCGTAATGTAGGTTATGTCAACTGGTGTGAAGAGCTAGGGACAGTACTTGCAAACGACCAAGTGAAAGATGGTAGATCCGAACGAGGCAACTACCCTGTCGAACAAAAAGCAATGACACAGTGGTATCTTAGAATTACTGCTTATGCAGAAAGATTAATTAATGACCTTGAAAGTCTAGCATGGTCTGATTCCTTGAAAACAATTCAGAATAATTGGATAGGAAGATCAGAGGGTGCCTCTATGAAATTTAAAGTTGAAGACTCAGAGGATTTCATAGAAGTTTATACAACTAGACCTGACACAATTTTTGGTGCTACTTATTTGGTACTAGCTCCTGAGCATCCCCTTGTAAGTCAATTCACTACTAGTGAACAAAAACAAAAAGTTGATACATATATAACATACGTAAAATCAAAGACTGAGTTGGATCGAATGGCCGAGAAAGAGGTTACAGGAGAGTTTATCGGATCCTATGCTATCAATCCATTTAACAATGAAAAGATTCCTATTTGGATTGGCGAATATGTTTTGAAGGATTATGGGACTGGTGCTATCATGGCGGTCCCTAGTGATGATGATAGGGATAAAGCTTTTGCAACAAAATTTGGTTTAGAAATAGTAGCTGTAGTAGACAAGTCTAATTATCCCGGAGCAACACTATCTGATAAACTAGGTATAATTATCAATTCTGGTTTTATGAATGGAATGGAGGTGCCAGATGCTATTAAAGCTGCATGTGCAAAAATCGAAGATATGGGCATAGGTCAAACCAAAATCAATTATCGATTAAGAGATGCGAATTTTAGCAGACAGCGCTACTGGGGAGAACCATTTCCAGTTAAGTATTTTGAAGATGGGACCGTCGGTACTTACACTGTGGATGAACTGCCTTTAGAATTACCAGAAATAGAGGACTTTAAACCAGGTGGTGGCGGCAAACCACCATTAGCAAGAGTAGAAGGATGGCAAAATCCTGGTACTGGTTACCAAAGGGATCTTGATGTAATGCCTGCCGTTGCTGGATCTTCTTGGTATTACTTGCGGTATATGGATCCCAACAATGATAATGAGTTTGCTAGTCAAGAGAAGGTAAACTATTGGCAAGATGTAGATCTGTATATAGGTGGCTCAGAACATGCAGTAGCTCACTTAATGTATGTAAGGTTTTGGCATAAATTCCTTTTTGACAAAGGACTAGTCCCTACCAATGAGCCATTTAAGAAACTTGTTAACCAAGGCATGATTCAAGGGGGGATAGAGTATCTATGTCTCTTGAAAGAGAAAACTGATGGAAAATCTAAATTTATCTCTGCTGAACTTGCAGCTGACCTAGATGAAAAAAGTTATGTGAAAATTCTAATTCATATAGATTATGTATCTAATTATGGTTCTCCAAAATCATATTTAAATACTGAAGGAATAAATTCTTTTTTAGAATGGAGACCTATTTATGGTGATGCGATATTTGAATGTAGTAATGGTCTTTTTGAGAATGGAGAGTTTAAGCCAAGTGACACCTCCTCTCCTGAAGCCCACTTCTTGACGGTATCTGAGAATGGTAAAATGTCAAAGTCAAAATTTAATGTAATCAACCCTGATGATGTTATAGCTCGCTATGGTACTGATTGTTTCAGGATGTATGAGATGTTTCTCGGACCCATACAACAATCTAAACCTTGGGATACAAAAGGAATAGATGGTGTCTCGAAATTTCTGAAGAAGTACTGGCATCTAATAGTGACAGAGGAAGGAGAATTAAAAATATCTGAAGAAAAAGCAACTGATCAAGAGCTAACTGTACTTCATAAAACGATAAAAAAAGTTAGCCAGGACATCGAGACATTATCATTTAATACTGCAGTGAGTAGTTTTATGATATGTGTCAATGACCTTAAAAAACTTGGTTGTAATAAAAAAGAAATTTTAGAACCACTTACAATTTTGTTAGCGCCATTTGCTCCTTTTATAACGGAAGAAATATGGGAAGCTTTTGGGCATGAAACCTCAATTCATCACGCTAACTATCCAGTTCATAATGAAAGCTATCTCACAACGGACAGTACTGAATATCCTGTCTGTATAAATGGTAAAAAGAGAAGCCAAATATCTGTAAGTAACAATTTATCTCAAGACGAAATTAAAGAGGCAGTTCTCGGACTTGAAGATTTAAAGAAATACATAGAAGACAAAGAAATCAAGAAAGTAATTGTAGTACCTAAGAGGATGGTTAATATCGTCGTATAAGCCTAAAACTCTCTAAATAATTTTGAAGGTGGTTCGCCTATTGGTTTGATGTTCTTCTTCTGTGCAATCATCGCATTCACAATTGATGGATAAACTGGACTCACCAAAACCTTTAGCGACCAATCTTTCTTGATTAACGCCAGAGTCCATTAGATATCTAATTACAGAATTAGCTCTTCGCTGTGACAGGTTAAGATTATAAAACGAGGTGCCTCTACAATCTGTATGTGCCGATAATTGTATACTTAGATCTGGGTTCTGATCTAACATACTTACTAGCTCTTCTAATGCAGGTACTGCATCTTGTCTAATAGTTGCTTTATCAAGGTCGTAGTAAATATTATCTAAAACTATCTCCTTACCAACAAAAATCTTATCTAGGAAAATCTCCATATTGATAGTTGTATCACCCGAGGCTTTACCCTTAATGTCATCTAGCTCTAACTCTACTAACTTATTAAAGTAACCTGGACTGCTGACCAGTATATCATAAGTAGAATTATCAATTAGATCTAAATAGAATCTTCCTTTATCATCAGATTCTAAAGCCGCATCTTGCGTCAGTGTTTTGATTTTGATGTCAGATCCAGTTACTGCTTTTTTGCCTAAAATTAATGATCCAGGATTTTCTTCATCTTCATAATCATTAGCAACAACTTTACCTGCTAAGTAAATTCTTATCGCCTTTTTCTTTTCTTCAGCTATATCTTCAGCAGTCTTATCCTCTTCACTTTCTTCAGGGATATATCTAGTTACTTTAAAAATATTATCGTTATCATCGGATATTCTTGTAGATGTGAAATACCCTGTAAAGTCGACATTACTCAATCTATTAGGTGCTGCATCTATAATCAATCCAAAATCATCTGCTCCTGAGTTTAGTGGCTTCTTCATGTTAACAGGGCTCGACCACGCTCCGTCCCCACTTACTACAGACCTGAAAATATCAAGCCCACCCAAACCTGGTAGATAGTCTGAAGAGAAGTACAACGTATCTCCATGGATCGTAGGAAAGCTTTCATTACCCATTGTATTTAATCTTGCTGGCATTGGCTCTGGAGATGTCCAACCTTCTTCTTCTAAAAGAGAGTAGAATAAATCATATCCTCCTTCCCCTCCAGGTAGATTAGTACTAAATATTAGCACACTATCATTTTCAATCAGTGCAGGATGCATATAGTTATACCCTGGCTCGGTTTCGAAAACTTCTTGGGGGTCTAACCATCTCCCATTCTCCTTAATACTCCACATGATCTTGCAATAGTCATCCCCCTCATCACTTGCACATCTACTAAAGAATATTTTACTAAAATCAGCTGAGAATGTGGCTGAGCCTTCATTATAGTTTGGAGTGTTAAGGAAGTTATCGAAAAGCAATGGTTCTCCCCCATTTTTTTGAACAATATACAAGTCCGAAAAACCATTACCTGTCCAATTGTATTGAGCTGCTGATGCGTCTTGCAATCGATCAGATGTAAAAACTAAATATTCTCCTTCATAAAATGAAGGTGCATAATCACTGTAAAGCGAATTAGCATCTATAGGATTTATCGCATAATTTTCATTATCGTCTTCACCGTCCCAGATTAAAGCTTGTCTGCATACTTTAACTTCTCGGCTTACCTCGTTTGCTGGATAACCCTCTTTACCAGCTAATTGATAAAGTCCTATCGCTTGCTTATAAGATTCTTTTTGTTTGAAGTTATTGGCAAGTGCCCAGTATGCTATTGGACCATAGTCTAACCTAACCGCTTCATCATACCAATTAGCTGCATTATCTACATCATTAATCATTGTGTAGCACTTACCTAATAAATATGCTTTTCTAGCGCTCTCTTCCTTTGATCGGGATTCAGATAATTCTTCTTCTAATAACTCGATTGCCAGTGTATACTGCTTGCGATCAATAGCTGTCTCACCATTTTTGATCTGCTTTGTGAAAGTGCATGCACTTAATAACGCTAAGGAAATACCAAACAGGAAACTATGAAAAGCTTTATTTTTCAACTATTGGTTGATTTATTGTCATTAAATCTAACGACAAATATCTGGTTAATGCAACCCTAAAAATCAAAAAACCCTCTAAGATCGAGATCAAAGAGGGCTTCAATTATATTTCTAACGGAAGTTGTCTGTTTATTTTAGCTCTCAGCTTTTGCAGCTCTTGAGAAGCTTTTCTTTTCTACTTTTCTTTTAACAGTATTCTTAAGGTCTCCTGTTAAATCCCTTACTATCGGAGTAGCCACAAAGATAGAAGAATATGTACCCACAACTATTCCTAAGAATAATGCAAATGCAAAACCTCTTGTACTTGCTCCACCGAAGATTAGAAGTATACCAACTACAAATAAAGTAGTCAATGAAGTAACCACCGTTCTACTGAAGGTACTATTCACTGCCATGTTAATGACTTCATCTTTTGATTTCTGTGTGTAGATTCCTAAATACTCCCTTATCCTATCAAAAACTACTACTGTATCATTAATCGAATAACCAATCACGGTTAATATCGCAGCTATGAAATTCTGATCTATCTCGAGTGAGATCGGTAAAATACCATGCAACATAGAGAACAAACCTAACACGATTAAACTATCATGGAATAATGCTGCAACTGCACCAAGACTAAATTGCCACTTATTAAATCTTAAGAAGATATATAAGAAGATTACTAGCAATGCAAATAATCCTGCCTTGAATGAACTCGACTTGATATCATCAGCGATAGTAGGTCCTACCTTATTTGACCTTGTTATATGTGTTGCATTTTCTGCATCTAATTCTTTAAACTTTTCAAAAGGAACAGTACTTCCAGTTAAGCCAATAATACCTTCGTGCAATTTTTCCATTACAGCGTTAGATACATCATCCCCTTCTTCGTTGATAAGGTAAGAGGTAACTATGTTG
Organism: uncultured Saprospiraceae bacterium; assembly: GCA_937929885.1. Classification (GTDB taxonomy): domain Bacteria; phylum Bacteroidota; class Bacteroidia; order Chitinophagales; family Saprospiraceae; genus CALFUQ01. The sequence goes on along the minus strand of CALFUQ010000218.1, from coordinate 4,335 downwards.
AAAGTGTTTTCCGTATCAACAGCTTTAACCAAAGTCGACACTCCAAACACATCTGTAAGCTCTTTAGTTAATTCTTGTGCACTAAAGTTTACGTCTTCATTAAACTGTACATCATAAGAATATCCTCCTTTAAAATCTACCCCTAAATCAAATCCTCTTGTGAACATAGATATCAAACCTCCGACGATTAGTACTCCAGAAATCACGTATGCTATCTTTCTCTTGTTAATCCAATCAATATTAAGATTCGCAAAAGCATTTTTAGATAGGCCAGTCCAGAATGATAAATCTTTACCTCTGCTGATCGTCTGATAATCAATCATCATTCTACCTAAAAGAACGGCAGTAAATAATGATGATAATACACCAACAATCAATATGGTAGCAAATCCTTTAATCGGTCCAATTCCAAAATAGAAAAGGACAGCCATGATTAAAAGCGTCGTTACGTTTGCATCAATGATCGCTGAGTAAGAATGTCTAAACCCATCAGACACAGCAGCTAGCAATGACTTACCTGCTCTTAGCTCTTCTCTTACCCTCTCAAATATGATTACGTTAGCATCAACTGCCATACCTATGGTCAAGATCACACCCGCAAAACCTGGCAACGTAAGTACCGTACCAAACGAAGCTAATGCACCGAATATGAAAAATATGTTTGCTATCAATGCAATGATTGCTACAAGACCAGCACCACCATAATACACTAACATAAATATCAGCAACAAAATCATTCCTATTATTAAAGAAGAGAATGAGCGTCTAATATTTTCGGCTCCTAAAGTAGGACCAACGTTAGCAGATTGTATGATTTTAACCTTTGCTGGCAGCTTACCTATCTCAAGCATACTTGCTAAATCTGATGCTTCTTCCACAGAGAAGTTACCAGTTATAGAAGATCTACCTCCCATAATTGGTACGTTTGCACTCGGAGCAGATACTACTTCATCATCTAGTACAATTGCAATTGCCCTTTGATTATCTTGAGATGCCTTGGTAGTCATCTGACCCCATATCTTTGCACCTTGCACATCCATATTAAGACTTACTGCTATTTCACCTGTTTCATCAGGAGATTGTGAAGCCGAAGTCACTCTATCTCCTTCTAATGGAGCTTTGTCTGATCCAGGCCTTTTTTGAATCATATATAGCTCGTAAACTTTCAAATCAGCTCTTGTGGTATAATCTGTAGCAGAACTTGCCGACCATCTAAATTCACTATCTCTTGGGAATAACCTTTTGATATCTTCTCTTTCTAGAATTTTATCAATAGCATTTTTCTTGTTCTTGTCAGCTGTACCCATCACTGCGGTTGATCTCGGTAAAAACCCATCTGCACCAACAGTATTTAAGTTTAGCATCGAGAGTAAAGGACCTCTACTCGCAAATGGATCAGCAGCTACCTCATTCACTACAAACGTCGAATCACCAATCGCATTACCGTCAGCATCTATAGGCTGGGTCCAAACCGTATCTAACTTTGGTGCAAGATCTTGTACATCTCCCGCAACTAACTTGGCAGCCTGATCTGCTTGTGTAAACGCAGACATGACTCCTGCATCTGTTACTCTATAGGTCTCCCAAAACTCTAGACTTGCACTTGACTGAAGCATAGACTCTGCTCTTGCAGGATTCTGTATACCTGGCATCTCCACTAATATCAAATCTCTTTGCGCGTCCAAACTTACATTTGGCTGAGTTACACCTAGCTTATCTATTCTTTGCTTAAGTCTTTTGAATGTTAGATCTACAACTTCATTTGATTGTTGTCTTAAGACTCTAATCACTTCACCATCTGTAGACTGCGTATTTAATTCTTCACTAAGATTTCTATAGAAATACTTAGTAAGTTTTTTACCATCAGAGTTGTTTCTGAATGCATTACCAAACAGAGTAATGTAGTCTGATTGAGAACTAGCTAGAGCTTTGTCAGCCTCAGCTAAAGCATTTAAGAATGTTGGATCTTTAGTATTATTAGACAACGCGACTAAAAGCTCTTTAAGATCTATTCTCAAAGTAGCACTCATTCCACCAGCTAAATCAAGACCTAGGTTTAATTGCTGCTTTTTTAACTCATCATACGTATAGCTCTTAAGCATAGGAATAGACAATATGTTTTCACTTGACATAGAGTCTAAATAACTAGCCTTAGCTTGCTTTTTGATAGTGAAAGCATCATCTTGAGAAGCAGCATTAGATGCTACTTGCTCAGCATAAGCTTCAGCATTATTTTCAACTTTATTAGTTGGTAGTATGTATAAGAATTGGACGATACTTATTATGACCAATATGATCAGTAGCGCCTTAATAATTCCCTTTCCTTGCATTACGATTAATTTTAATTTGTTTCCACCCTCAAAAAAGAGTGCAAATATACCTTTTTATAAGCTATATGTGGTAGTAAATAAACCATTGAAAACCACACCAAACACCTTTATTATCTGCTAATTATAGGGCATTTAGTAACTCTAGTCTTTATTTTTGATATATTTATTTTATTTAATATAAAACAACTTAAAAAATGGGATTATTTGATTTTTTAAAGGGAAAAAAAACTGCTGCGCCTGCTCCTATAAGCTCTAGCGCTGATTTAGCTGCTGCTAAAGAGAGCGAGCTTAAGAGAATAATAGATAACTTATCGCTATCAGAAAGTAAACTTGATGTTGAATTTAGAAATGGTGTAGCTACTGTTTATGGAGAAAGTAAAAGCAGCTCAGAGAAAGAGAAAGTGGTAATGACATTAGGAAATATAGATGGGGTTAGACGTGTAGATGATAGAATTTCTCTTATAGAACAAGAACCACAAGAAGTAATTTATGAAGTACAAGGTGGAGACTCTCTTTCTAAGATTGCAAAAAGACATTATGGTGATCCAATGAAGTATATGGAAATCTTCAATGCGAATAAAGACATCTTAAAAGATCCAAATATGATTCACCCTGGACAAAAATTGAGAATCCCTAAACTTTAATTAGGACTGCTATTTAAGAGTTAAGCTTCCAATTATAATCATTGAATGCAACTTTTGCATTCGATGATATTTTAGTTGTGCTGTATTGATTTAAAAAGTCAATTAAGTTTCCAAAATCCTCTTTGTACCATTCGAATATTTTTGAAAGATTTACACTTTTCTCAGAAATTTGATTAGCAGAATTATTTGCAACAAATTCCCTAGTCAATTTATCTAGTGCATTTTCAATATTTGATTCTGTCCAAGCATTATTCCAGACTTTTGGGCATGACTTAGCAGCACAGTTAACAGCAAAGTGAATCCTTGGATCATTATAAGTAGGTCTGAGGATAACATGTTCAATATCATTAAGAGAATATGTTTTTGAACCAAGATTAATCCACTTTTTATCCCACGGTTTTCCACCATGCAAATCTGTAATACTTCCAACTGGATAGTTATCTATAATTAGTTTTATAGTAAAGGCATTATAAGCATTTATCCAGTAAGCTTTTGTCTTATTCTTTGACCAAGAGCTTAATGGGGTGTTTTGAGAAAGTAGTTTTAAATAATTATCGAGTTCACTTATGTTAGACTTTATTCCAACATAATTTACTTTACCGCCCCCGCTTACATTTGCTTTAAGTATTGCGTTCCATGATTCATGACTAAATGCTGTTTGTGCATTGACTACGTTTTTGATTTCTTCTTTTTGCTCTTCTTGATTCTTTACAGCGGGTACTTCTATTGATTTACCTTTAGGTTTTTCAATATCTACTTCGCTAGTTTGCTTTTGTTCTAAATCACTGAGCGCCTGGTCCTTAGCAATAATGGAAGGTTCAACGTCTTCGGACTTTACCTCTTCTACCACAGTATTAGAGCTGGCTGATACTATATCTTTCTTGGATTCTTTATCCTTTATTTTTGATTCATTTGATGATATGGGATTTGATACCGTCGTAACGTTGGATGAGATCGGTGCTTCTGTTACACTCTTTTCTTCTGAAGAAGAGTTAGGTACTGACTCTTTGATTTCATTATTAACATCGAGCATTTCATGATCCTTTTCTTCAATCAATTTCTCTTGATCTATAGAACCTTGTTCAATCTTGGTTAAAACTTTTTCTGATGGCTTATCTCCACAATTAGTCATTATAAGACAACTAATTATGAGCATTGAAAGAAACGTCATATGATTATTCATTTGGACATATAACGCTGCGGAGCGGTTTGTAGTTTTCTAGATTTAGTCTAATCGTCTGCTTGCGAACAATTCTATTCTTCTTCGTCTATGTATTCTACTTTATCAAGCATCGTAAGCGGAATCAGTTTTTTCTCAGCACTACTTATTGAGCCAAATCTTAAAAAACCTCCTGACGCTT
>CALFUQ010000217.1 GCA_937929885.1 uncultured Saprospiraceae bacterium | reverse complement strand
TTATTCTCGCAGAAAACTTTCGCAAAGTTAGGCTCTAGAGCATACGGTGATACTGAGTAATACCTTCCTTTAATTTTTGTGCTTTTTGATACTGTTCCAGCATAAGGGAAATGATATCGATGGTAATCATTTGGGGCCAAGCGAAAGATAAATAAGGATGAGTTTTCATATTTCTTACCTATTTCATCACTTTGAAAGTATTCTTTCAGAGTGAATTTTCGACCTTTTACATAAAATTCTCCTACTTCTCCTATGCTTTCAAAAGCAATTAACTTTGCATCTGCAGGAGAGATTAAGCCTTTACCGATAGGACGGGCTTCAGGTTTTAGTTTTCTATAGAAAAAATCATTGAAGGAGGTAAATTCGTCAAGAGACTTCTCTGCCTCGCTCATGTCAATATTTAACTCATCTACAAAAGCTTGAATCTCGTTAACGGAGCTAGATTTATCTTTGGTGCTACCATACCAAGTCGATAAGAACTTGCGCTTTACAACCAAGTGTAGAGCTAGCTTACCAAAAGGATTATGGTATAGAAATTTAAGGTACCCTTCTCCTGGCGGATTTTCAGTGACTAAATCACCATTTTCCCTATTGATGTATCTTATGCTTTCCAATGCTTTCTTTCTCAGGTGACAAGATAAGCAATTGAAACTTTAGCACATTTTGTAGATGATAAAAATTAAAGAAATCAAATGAATATGAAACCCCAACCTGATTGTGCACTCAGATTAGTTAGAATAAAATATTTAATTAATGTAGCATCATAACAGAATTCTGCTTTTATTTGTAGTATATAAATAAATTATGATTTTAAATACTAACTGGTGGTGGCTTCAAAAAACTAAGATCCTCGGAACTTCGTAGCACCCATTTAGTATCATATAATATACAAAAAGGCTTATCGGATTCCGATGAGCCTTTTTTAGTTTATAGTGTTTATAGTGGCATGATAGTAGCAAAAAGCAACAGTAATGAAGAGAAAATTTAACAGTACTTCTAAGGAGATGATAGGAGATTTGGTGATGCCTATGGCACTTTATATGCGTGTCAGAGAGCAGTTTAGTCAAGCATTTCTGCTGGAGAGCTCTGATCACATGAGCAAGGAGAATAGTATGTCCTTCATTTGTTTTGAACCATTGATTACTTTATCAATTGATGATGGAGAGTTGAAAATTGATAATGATCCTATTCCATTTAATAATGTTGTTGATGTGATACAGACGCTACTTGATGAAATAGAAATCAATGGTAGTGATACTTGCAAAGAACTCAATGGACTTTTCGGCTATACGTCTTATGAAGCAGTACAACATTTCGAAACTATAGAGTTTGATTCTAGCAAAAAGGAAAAGTTAGTACCAGAGATCAGATATGATTTTTTCCGATACATTATAGTTTTTGATCATTATCACTCTATGGTCACCTTGATAGAAAACTGTCCAGAAGGTGAACTGTCTAACATGAGAGCTATAGAGTCCTTGATACATGATAGGAGTATTCCGCAGTCAAGCTTTATGCTTAAAGGAGAAGAATCTTCGGATATCACAGATGGAGATTATAAAGAAATGGTGACCAAGGCAAAGCAGCATTGTCAACGAGGAGATGTTTTCCAGTTAGTACTAGCAAGACGATTTAAACAAGCCTTTGAAGGAGACGACTTTAACTTGTATAGAGCGCTGAGGTCTATTAATCCAAGCCCCTACCTTTTTTACTATGATTATGGGGATTACAGAATCTTTGGTTCGTCTCCAGAAGCACAACTTAAGGTAGACCATGGCATTGCAGAGATACACCCTATTGCAGGTACTTTTAGAAGAACTGGGAATATAGAAGAAGATGCTGTATTGGCTGATAAGTTATTAGCAGATCCTAAAGAAACTTCTGAGCACGTAATGCTTGTAGATTTGGCAAGAAACGACTTAAGTAAAAACACTGAAAAGGTAACGGTTAAAGTCTTTAAGCAAATTCAGTACTTCAGCCATGTAATCCATATTGTCTCCGTGGTAATTGGTAAACTATTAAAAGGCAAGAGTGGATTTCAAGTATATGCAGATACGTTTCCTGCAGGTACCTTATCAGGTGCGCCTAAGTACAAGGCTATGGAGTTAATCGATAAATATGAGTCACACTCGAGATCGATCTATGGAGGAGGTATAGGTATGCTTAAACTCAATGGAGACCTTAATCATGCGATCATCATCAGGTCCTTCCTTAGCAAAGATAATACGCTCTACCGCCAAGCGGGTGCGGGATTGGTAATAGGCTCTGATGAAGAGAAAGAACTAATGGAAGTAAATCATAAATTAGCGGCTCTAAAAAAGGCCTTAACCATGGCAGAAAATATTTGAGATGACAGGGAAAGTATTAGTTATAGATAATTACGATTCGTTTACTTACAACCTTGTACACGCTATTGAGCTGATGCTAGGTCATCGCATAGATGTAAAGAGGAATGATCAGATAGAATTAAGCGAGATTGAAGCTTATGACACAATCATCTTGTCGCCAGGTCCTGGAATTCCAGATGAGGCAGGTAAGCTCAAAGAGATTATAAAAACCTATGCTCCCACTAAAAAAATGTTGGGTGTCTGTTTAGGACAACAAGCTATAGGAGAAGTCTTCGGAGCTAAACTTAAAAACTTATCTGAGGTTTATCATGGTGTAGCAACTGATATGAAAAGAACGGATGCAGAAAGTAAAGTTTTAAGAGATATACCTGAGGTGTTTGAAGCAGGCAGATATCATTCTTGGACAATAGATAAGTTGACTTTGCCTGAGTGCTTGATAGCTACATGCTATGATGAGCAAGGAGAAGTAATGGGTATCAGACATAGCGAATATAACATAGAGGCAGTGCAGTTTCATCCCGAATCTGTATTGACTCCTAAAGGCAATCAAATGATTGAGAACTTCTTAATGAATTGAGTATGAAGGAAATATTACAAAAGTTATTTGCAGGCGAATTTTTAGAAAAGGAAGAAGCCAAAACTATCTTAAAAGATATTTCTGCTGAGAAATATAACGAAGCCAGCACAGCAGCTTTTATGACTGTGTTTAGGATGAGGGATATTATTCCGAGAGAGCTTGCAGGCTTTAGAGATGCGTTAATCGATTTGTGTATAAAAGTTGACTTGGGTGGTATTGATAGTATTGATATCGTTGGGACAGGAGGTGATGGGAAGAATACTTTTAATATCTCTACCCTCACTTCTTTCGTAGTAGCGGGGGCTGGATACAAAGTTACGAAGCATGGCAACTATGGCGTGTCTTCAGTTTCTGGATCAAGTAATGTCTTGGAGCATCTAGGTTATGTATTTACTAATGATCAGGACTCACTAAAGTCTCAACTAGAAAAAGCAAACATCTGCTTTTTTCATGCTCCTAAATTTCATCCAGCGATGAAGTTTGTGGCTCCGATTAGAAGAGCGATGGGTGTGAAAACGTTCTTTAATTTATTGGGCCCATTGGTCAATCCTGCACAGCCTAAGCGTCATTTACTTGGAGTGTTTGAAGAACGGCTTACGGAGCTTTATCATTTAGCCCATGAAGGTGTGGACAAAGATTATGCAATAGTACATGCCATGGATGGTTATGATGAAGTCTCGTTAACTGGTGATACCAAAATAATCACGAATACAGAAAATCATGTGGTACCTCCTAGCTACTTTGGGATGAGTAAGATTAATCCTAATGAAATATTTGGAGGTGATACAGTTAAGGAAGCAGCAGATATATTTGTGAATATAATCAATGGTGATGGTTCAGTATCTCAGACTAATGTAGTCTTAGCTAATGCTGGCTTAGCTATCCAATGCTTTGACAATTCGAAATCGATAAGTGATTGCATAGAAGAAGCAAGATCATCTATAGAATCAGGGAAGGCGAAGCAAGCACTTGATAATTTAATAGCAGCAAGTAAATAGAATATAAAAGAAATAAGGCGTGCATATTTTAGATAGAATAGTAGCTCATAAAAAGATTGAGGTAGAAAAAAATAAGGAGCAATCCCCTATTGCTTTACTAGAGCAGAGCCCATTCTATGACCGAGCATGTGTTTCATTTTCTGATAATATAAGAGATGAAAAGAAATCAGGAATCATCTCAGAGTTTAAAAGACGTTCTCCTTCCAAGCCAACTATTAACCTAGCTGCTAATCCATCAATTATTCCTGGTGAGTATGATGCTGCAGGAGTGTCTGCAATATCGATATTAACCGATGAGCACTTCTTTGGAGGTAATGCATATCATTTGAGCATCGCTAGACCAAGTGTGTCATGCCCTATTCTGCGTAAGGATTTTATCATAGATGAGTATCAAATTATAGAAGCTAAATCTATAGGAGCTGATGCTATTCTGTTGATCACAGAAATATTGACCAAAGATGAAATAGCAAAATTTGCAACGCTCGCTGCAAGCTTAGGATTAGAAGTTTTAATGGAGGTGCACACGATTAAACAGATTGATAAGTACAACCCAAAAGTAAATGCTATTGGTGTTAACAATAGGGATCTAACTACATTCACTGTAGATCCTGATCATAGTATTAATCTATACCCACATCTACCAACAGAAGTTTGTAAGATATCAGAAAGTGGCATACATGACATCCCTACAATGATTAAGCTTAAGAAAGCAGGCTTTGATGGGTTCCTAATCGGTGAACGATTTATGAAAACAAAAGATCCAGGCTTGGCATGTCAAACATTTATTAAGGAATATAAAACTAAACTCTATGCTCTATAAGATTTGTGGGATGCGAGATAAGTCTAATGTGGAAGAGCTAAGTGAGTTAGCTATCCATATGGTAGGTTTGAACTTTTACCCAGAGTCAAAACGATATATCACTGATGAAAATGATGAAGATGCATTTGATTCGCTTTCGGATGACATTAGTTTGGTTGGAGTTTTTGTGCAGGAAGAGTTTGATTTGGTCTCTGATTACATCGAAAGTTACCAATTGGACTATGTACAGTTACATGGTGGAGAGTCAAGCATGTATTGCAATGCAATGAAAGATCTTGCTGGAGTTATCAAAGTGTTTAGTGTAGATGATGAGTTTGATTTTAAGTCTACAGAAGCATTTGAAGATGTAGATTATTTTTTGTTTGATACAAAGACTAAAGACCATGGTGGATCAGGGAATAAATTTAACTGGGCTAAGTTAGATGAGTATCATGGTGAAACTCCTTTCTTCTTAGCAGGCGGTATCGGTCCAGATGATTACGAAATTGTAAAGCAGATAATACATAAACAATTTGCAGGCGTTGATCTCAATAGTAAATTTGAAATTAGTCCTGCGTTAAAAAATATCAGTTTAATAAAAGACTTTATAAAACAAACAACAGTATGAATTATCAAGTAGATGAAAATGGATTTTATGGAGAATTTGGAGGTGCGTTCATTCCCGAGATGCTTCATGCTAATATTGATAATCTAGAGAAGAATTATCT
>CALFUQ010000216.1 GCA_937929885.1 uncultured Saprospiraceae bacterium | reverse complement strand
GGTCTCATCATCATTACTGCCCCTTATTTTGATCTCAGCGGAAGCATCATCTGCTGCATTTATGCCAGGTAACAACTGTAAGTTTCTCGATAGGTCATTGCCTGCTAATCCAGATGTTGTGTTTTGTACTTGAGTATTATTGATAATCATCGCATTATCCTTACCGCTTATTCTTATTTCTGATTCTCGATTGACAATCATAATTTCTGAGATGCTACAAGCACTTACATTGAGGGGTATGAGTAGGTATTCGTTTTCTGACTCTGAAATTTTATACTGTTGATTGTCGTATCCGAGATACTGGATTATAATACTAGATTGACCATGTTTTGCAGGGATTTCAATATCAAAGTTTCCTTCTTCATCAGTATAGGTCCCTATTGAGCTATTAGCTACTGCTATGCTTGCAAGACCCATGGGAGTGTCTGTATTAGAATCGATGACTCTACCTTTAAGGTGATAGCTGGTTTTATAATTCTGAGTTTGTACTACTTCGTTGTAATCAACCGCTTTGCGCACCATAATTACATCATCAAAGATTTTATATTCCAGATTATTCTCAGTTGTAAGATTGTCAAGTACTTCTTTGATCGTATTACCTTTGAATTCAACATTAAGTTTTATTTCCTGAAAATTTTCAGACGCATAAGCAAAATTTAATTCGTACTTAGTTGATAGGTCATCTATGATTGTAACAATAGACTTGTCACTAGCAGCATAATTTATATCTACGACAGGAGATATCGATTGCGATAGTGACCATATCGAAGTACAGCAAAATAAAACTAGTAGTATAAATGTTTTAACGATAATCTGTTATTTTTTGGCTGCGCTTATTTGATAACCTTCGCTTGATTTAGATACTTCTAGGTTAAGGGGCCAGCAAACACGATGTAAGACTGTGTCTATATTTGTAGTACTAAATTTCCCAGTATATAATTGTGTATTAGAAAGGTTAACTCCTATTAATTTAGTGTTAAAGTGTCGCTCGATATCATCAAATACTTCTCGTAAGGCTACATCTTTATAATTAAAAGATCCTCTTCTCCAGGAGCTGCGTTTTGTGCTGATCTCGGTTTTAGATACTTCGTTTTCTGCTAGATCTATTCTTACACCTTCGTTAGGTGTTAATATAATTTCTTTTCCATCTGCAGTCACACTAACTTTTCCTGTTTCGCATTCCACTGAGAATATATTACCACGACTGAAGACATTAAAACTTGTGCCTAATACCTCTACATTTCCATTGCTAGTAACTACCGTGAATTTGCTTCCCTTCTTTACACTAAAGTATGCCTCTCCTTCTAATTTAATTTCTCGACTAGCAGCCCATTTTTCTTTATCATAAGCAATATCGCTTTCTGCATTAATATCTATAATGGATCCATCTGGAAGTAACTCTTGTATGTTTTCTGCTAAGTCAGTGGATAGATTTGTATCATAAATATTTCCACTAGGCAAATTGACAAAGACTAGTAATGCAACAATCGCTGCGGCAGCCAATGGTGCCCATTTTTTAAGTAACCTTATCATGCTACTTGGAGACTTAGATTGTGAGACGGTCTGCGTAGACGAAGTAGCAGCTTCTATATTATTCCAAATTTTATTTTCTAAATCTTTACTCGCGCTTTCAGGCTTAAACTTAATACCAGTAACAATTAGTTTAGCTTCTTCTACCACTGAACGTCTTTGAGGATTGTCTGCTATCCATTTATTCCATTTATTGATATCAGATACATTAGAAGCATTTACCCAGTTGATAAATGAAGCTTCTTGAGCAAAGTCTATAGATTCAAAATGTAAATATTTTTCCATCTTATAAATTCTATAAATTGGTAAATAATTCATCGAGAAAATCATCTCGAGTTCTTGCTGTATAATCTAGGTCACAACCACTGCTTCCGCTGTGCATGATACTATTACAATTTCCATTTGCACTTTCCGTATCCAGATGCTCCCTACCTAAAACGCAATGTCCTAACTCATGGAAAACAAGAAATTCCCTTACAAGATCTGAGCTCTTATTCCAGTACGACTCATCCATTACTACGGCTCTATTACCATTGACATAAGTCTGGCATTGTCCTGCAACTCCACGATCTTGAATATCGTCTATGTATCCTTCGACGTTAAGTAATTCAAAATTAATATCAACACTTCTTAGTTCAGCTTCTTGTTTAAAACTTTCAAAGTATTCATAAAGCTTATCATCGACGAAACTGTCGACAGCTCTTGACTCATCAGAATTTTCTTCAGTGCAAGAGAGCATCAAAGTAAAAAGGACAAGAAATACAGTCAATTTTAGTTTCATAATATTGTTATTTGCCCATATAAGCAGGCAAACGTCTTTTTGTACTCTTTAATAGAGAAGAATAATCATTAAAACAATAACTAAATGTTTAGATAAAGCTGATATGGCCTTTGATACTAGATTACGAGCAGATTGATAGTTAATATCCATCATTTCTGATATGCCTTCATAATCCATGTTTGATTCATATTTGAGATATAAAACTTCTCTTTGCCTATGACTAAGTTTCTGCATAGCAACAGCAAGTTTTTGTTTTTTCTCGACTAATAATTCTTTTCCAATAATATCTTCATCTATTGCTAGTACTGCTTCAAAATGAAAGTCCTGTGGTTCAGTATCATTGGTCGTTTTTTGTATCTGCTTTACAGATTTAATGATTTTACGTCTCAGTGATACTAATAGGTAAGGCTTTATACTATCTGTTTCTCCTAGTGATTCTCTTTTATTCCACAGTTCAATGAAAAGTTCTTGGATAGCATCTTCTACAGTTGCATTGTCTCTAGAAAATTTTCTACCGTAATTGATAAGATGTGTAAAGTGAGTACGATAGATTGACTCTAATGCACTATGATTGCCTTCCCTAAGCTGTCTCCAAAGAATGTTATCAGACATGTTTTGTTTCTATTCCTCTATTAACCATTGAAGTCATTTAAGAATTGCATTTATGGTTGAATATAAAGGCTTGACATTCAGGACAAAGCTCAATTGGAGTTTCGTAGCCATATCTACGAAACGGGAAAAAGCTGAGGTGTCTGGTTGTCAATGTTTTGTCTGCAGGTATGGCGACTATTCTTAAATGAATTCATTATAAAGATAGTATGATTTTGGAGTTAAGATATTTTTAACAATTGAAAATGGTTACATCGAATGAGACCTTGACTTATAGGGTTGTATTTAGATTATTAATCCTATAAAATTTCATAAAATGAAAAATTTAAAATTCTTATCAGTATTATTTGCGCTTTTGGTTGTTGGTCTTACTTCTTGTGGAGATGATCTTACTCAAAGTGAATTAAGTGATTCCGAAATTGTGGAGGTAGAAAACTTCGTGGATGGAGCTATTGCGGCGATGCAGGATAGAGTAGCTGCAGGCAGAAATGGTTGTGTGGAGTTTGTTTTCCCTATTACAGTTTCTTTTGCTGATGGTACTACAGCTACTGCTGAAGATTACGAAACATTACACGCAGCTATCAAAGCTTGGAAAGAAGCAAATCTTGAAGAAGATGGAGAGCGAGGAAGCAAGCCAGATTTAGTGTTTCCATTGCAGGTAGTCAATGAAGAAGGCGAGATTATTGATATTTCTACACAAGACGAATTAAGAGCAGTGTACCAAGAGTGTGGTGGACGATTTGGAAATGGTAAGGGTGGAAAGAGAGGACACAGAGGTAAAGGATATGCTTGTTTCTCATTAGTTTATCCAGTGTCTATAGATTTTGCAGATGGCACTTCAGAAACATTTGATGATAGAGACGCAATGAAGGATGCTATCAAAGCTTACAAAGAAGCTAATGGTAGAGATGCAGAAAGACCGACTCTTGCGTTTCCAGTTACTGTAGAGTATGATGATGGTACACAGACAGCTGTAGAAAGTAGAGATGCCCTTAAGGAGTTAAAACAAGCTTGTTCGGAGGAAGGTTAGGTTTCTTCTAATTTCAAATCTCTTATACTAATTGAAACCACTAGTTCAAGTTGAGCTGGTGGTTTTTAATTTATTCAATTAGAGAATAATTCATCGATATACTCGTCTCTAGTGCGGATATTATAATTTATATCACAAAATAATCCGCCGCTATTCATAATGCTTTTACAAGTTCCATCTGGATTAGCATCTTCAAGATGTGCTCTATCGAGAATGCAGTGTCCTAACTCGTGAAAGATTAAAAATTCCTTTTCTAATTCAGTTATATTATCCCAATAGATTGGCTGAACTATTACTGCGCTATTACCAGTTTCGTAGGTTTGGCATTGACCTGCTACACTGCTTTGAGATAAGCCTTGTATATAGCCATCTACTTTTAATTCTTTAAAGTCAAACTCAAACCCTCGAGCCGACGCTTCTTCTTTAAATTTATCGAAGTAAGGCTTCAAGCGATTATCTATAAAATGATCTATTTGAATAGGAGCTGGTTCATTATCAAGACATGAAGTAAAGCAAATTGAAAAAAATCCCAAAACAGCTAAGCATCTAAAATACTTTGAAAGCTTGTTGTAATTTTTTTTCTGATTTTGCTTCATATACAGCTATAAACTAGGAAGTATGCTTCGTATAAAGTTATAAAACGAATATTTATCTAACAATGCTTCTTCCTGATAGTTTTATTGTGATTTAATCAGAGATATCGATAATACTTTGTTTAAACTCTTTTTGTATAACAAGCTGAATGTTTGTTAATACAATCTCACCCATATTTTTACAGGTTAAGAACTTATTATTTTTATGATGATAGGATAATTCATTGCGCAATTGCTCTACTTTATTGGGAAAAGATATAGAATCATTGATCATACACTTAAGTAAGGAATTAAGTCTTGTTTTAGAACTTTTAGCTCTCAGTGCGATTAGGGATCTTTCTTCTAATTGATACTGAGTTACAGCAGTAGGGGAAATATGCTTCATGCCCATCTGTATGACAGGATTATTTCCCTTAAAGTATTGTGGTAAGTAAAAACTTTTCCACCCCTCATAAGATTGTTGATCAAAATCTATTGCACGAATTCTATACTGTGATCCCTCTATATCTGGTGTGATATCTACGATATAATTATAAGATCGCATATCACCAAGCAACCTCACAAAACAACGCTCATTAAACTTTATAAACTCTTTTGCGATCCTGGTATTATCAAACTCATTATCAGAGATATACTTCGATAAAAAGTCATCACCTGGTATTCCTGCTATATGCTCTTCAACCAAAGTCTCTTTATCAACCAAATAACCAACATAGTTAGGAGATAACAATCGCTCTAGTTCTAATCCATAAATCCTAGAAGTATCTACTCGCTTAATATAGAAGTGATCATAATTGTCATTGAGCTTATTGATAATTCTTATTCTGAATGGATTGGTATTTCCGAATGTACAAAAGTCAATTCTAGCTACTTCTAGATGCTCGATGGCTTCTAGGTTTCCATCAGTTTTAATCAATGCATATATCTGACAAAGCGACTTGTTATATTCTTTAAATTCGAAATCACTGTAGTAGACCGTTTCCCATAATGTGTCTGTGCCATCAGAATTAAGAAGTGGAGTATTTGCAATGTACCGCTGAAGGTCAGAGTAGTGAAGTGGTAACTTCGCAAACGAATTGTAAGTTTTTAAATATCCTTTAAGCCTACCTTGTAATGGGAAGCTTATTTTCTTCTTTGATGGTTTATTCCCTTGCATCGTTTGATCGAAGTGCTTGCTGCAAGGTAATTCTTTAACCTAACTTCTTTTCCTCTTTCCTTGACTATAACTTTTAGTATAGATTTCTATCACACCATTTACACCAGCTCCACCATAGATATTAGTTTGGCTGGTTCCTTTTTTGATTTCTATACGTTCTACAGAATTTATATCTAGTGCTTGATTTGCTACCCTATACTCATGACCCATTTGGACACCATTAATTACATACAAGGGTTTAGTGTTTAGTGTTATAGAATTTGCTCCACCTCTTATTAGTACGTCTAAGTTGGCT
>CALFUQ010000215.1 GCA_937929885.1 uncultured Saprospiraceae bacterium | reverse complement strand
AAGGGCAAAAGAAAAGCCAAGCAAAATAAATTACTTGGCTTAATCTTATGTGATGTACCCGGAGCCGGAATCGAACCGGCACGGCCATAACAGCCACAGGATTTTAAGTCCTGCGTGTCTACCAGTTCCACCACCCGGGCAAATGCTTCGAATTAGTTTGGAAGCATTTGTCCTCGAATTCACTTCAGGACAGTTTTGGAACTAGCAGTTAATCTTTATTGATATCTGCATATCAATGTGCTAAGCGTAAAAAGGGTTATTAAGCCTTAAATCAAGTAGGCGGCCACGCATACTAGACTATTAACCCAATAACCCTATTCAACCAAGCTTGGAGCGAAAGACGGGATTCGAACCCGCGACCCCGACCTTGGCAAGGTCGTGCTCTACCAGCTGAGCTACTTTCGCGTTTAATATTTTCAAAATTGATCTAATAGGACTGTACCAATCAGATTTTCTAAAAGAGTCGCAAATATAAGCGATTTAGGATTTATTTGGTAATGTTTATTTAGGGTAAAATAGTCCCTAAAACATAATTAATTTACCTTAAGTATCTCACATTTATGGGGTTTTAATCAGCATTAGTGAAATCTTTGTGGCATTTTTATGTTTATATTAAAGTTATTCTAAAAGCGACGTGAAAAAATTTATCCCTACACTCTTTACTTTGGCCAATATCTGTTGCGGATTTATGGCTGTCGCTGTGGGAGACCTAAAGATTGGTTCTTTCTTCTTGATTATAGCTATTGTGTTTGATACTTGGGATGGGATGTTAGCTAGAGCACTTAATGTACAGTCTGAGATGGGCAAAGAGCTTGATTCTCTGGCGGATATGATAAGTTTTGGTATCGCACCAGCATATCTTTATACGCTGATTGCTCCGATAGATCATTGGTTTATATATGTTGCTCCATTATTTTTTGTGATAGGAGCAGCCTTAAGGTTGGCAAAGTTTAATCTACTACCCTCTTCAAATCACTTTTATGGACTACCAGTACCATTTGCAACCTTATTCTTGGTGGGTATATTCATTGGAGTTCAATATGAAAGAAATCTATTCTTAAATACTATAGATAGTACTGCTGTTTATTTTTTAATCCCATTTGTGCTTATGATGTTGATGCTTAGCAATATGAGGATGTTTTCTCTTAAAAATATGGACAAGGGGCTTGCTAGCAACTTCTTCCCTTTACTATGCATTGTAATATTCTTTTTAATGCTTATTGTAGATTTCAGGATAGCCTTCTCAGGAATTGTCCTAGTCTATATCTTCTTATCCTTCCTAGAAAGGATATTTGTATCATAACCAACTTAATATACTATTTACCGTTAATACATTGTATAAGACTCGCTTGTAGAGTACTTTTGTAATACTAAAAATTGTAGCATAAAATGGCGATTATAATTACAGATGAATGTATCAATTGTGGGGCGTGTGAGCCAGAATGCCCAAATAATGCCATTTACGAAGGCGGTGTAGAATGGAAGATCTCTGAAGGGACTGGTGTTCAAGGTACTTATACACTTGAGACTGGTGTCGAAGTAGGAGTCGATGATGAGCAAGCACCAATCGATCCAGATATTTATTTTATTTCTCCTGATAAATGTACTGAGTGTAAAGGATTCCATGAAGAGCCTCAGTGCGCAGCTGTGTGTCCAGTTGATTGTTGTGTCGATGATCCAGACCGTAGAGAGACGGAAGAGGATTTATTGGCTAGACAAGCTAGACTACATCCAGCATAATCAACTGGTCAAGTCTTTAAAAGAAATCACCAGTTAGACTAGCGCATTACACTTAGTTTCACTGATTGGGTGATTCTGATAATTCCAATAAAATTTTTCAATAGGATATCAATGAGAACAATGGAAGTTGTTTCCTAAATACACTATCTCTAAATCTGAGGTGAGGTGGGGAGGCAATTAAATGCCTAACCAACCGTCATACTCATCGTCTACTCGTCCAATACTTGAGATCTTCTTGCGAGATGGCTTTTGGAAGACGCTCAAGATTGAAGTAAAAAAATTAAGAACTTTATTCATGGGTAAATTTGCTTTCTTATAAGACGTATGAAAAACCAAATTGTGACTATCATTTTAGTTAAAAAATGTCGGGGTAACACAAAAGAGGTATCCTTATAAAGATATTAAGAAAATACGTAATATGAAAGTGAACTAAAAAGTTCTTTTACTGCTAAAAAAGCGTCGGCTAATCTGCAGTAACCTCTCGAGCGGTCAAGAAATTTTCTGCAACCATACATCTTACACTTCCGCCTCCATAATTTTCTATCGTTGGAATATTGGCCTTGATAATTTCAGTGTGAGCAGATATTCTTTCGATTTGTTCTGGTGTCAAAGCTTTATAAGCTTGACCAGACATTAGAAGGTAGGGTTTACCCTCACTCGACATGAGTTGAATCATATTTCCAGCAAAAGAATTCATCTGATCTTCGGTTATCTCAATAATTTCCTTCCCTGTGCGCTCTAACGTTTTAGTGATATCCTTCCGTTCGACATCGTTCTTGACAGTTTCTAGGCAGATCACTGCAAAACCTTCCCCAAGAGACATCATAACATTAGTATGATAAATCGGGCTTTCATTAATATCAGTTGCATGAAAGACTACCTTCCTGTAAGACATTAAAACTGCAAATTTCTCCAAAACCCTTGGTTCTGTCCTTGGACTCAAGCAAGCATAGAGTATCTTTTGCTTTCTGTCAAAGATCATGCTGCCAGTACCTTCCAGGTATTGACCATCATCTTCATAAAAGTCAAAACTATAATGCTTATGCACTACGTAATCCTTCTCAAGCCCATCTAATATATCTTGTCTACGCTCTAACCTTCTACTCGGCGCAAACATAGCATAGGTTATCATGACTCCATTCTCGTGGGTAGTCAGCCAATTATTAGGAAATACTGCATCGGTCTTCACTGGCTTAGCTGTATCCTCTATAACTGTCACGTTGATCCCAGCTTTCTTAAGTTTAGATACAAGGTTATCAAACTCTTTAAGTGCCTTTTCTTTGATTTCGTCCTTAGATAATTTGCCTTCGGATGATTGGAAGGCATTATTCTCTGCTGTCTCTTCATTGAAACCAAAATTAGCTGGTCGTATCATGATGACGGAATCTGTCAGTTGTCTAGTGTTTTGGTATAGTAAGTAATCTACTTTCATTTACTGTGTGCTTAT
Source organism: uncultured Saprospiraceae bacterium (assembly GCA_937929885.1). Taxonomy (GTDB): domain Bacteria; phylum Bacteroidota; class Bacteroidia; order Chitinophagales; family Saprospiraceae; genus CALFUQ01. The sequence goes on along the minus strand of CALFUQ010000215.1, from coordinate 12,066 downwards.
AAATTCACTGCCTGAGCTTTCAACCTCTCTGCAGTTGTCTGTCCTAAATAATTATCTATTATATAATGTGCTAAATAAATTAGAGGAGTGAGTAAAATTGCCATTCCAAATTTATAGGTGTAATTAACAGCACCTATGGCTAGCACTCTCACCAAATCCCAATCCGCTCCGATATAAAATGCGATGAAGAGTACCACAAAACTATCAATAAATTGGGATACCAAGGTTGATCCAGTGGCACGGAGCCACACCTTCTTCTCTCCTGTAACTGCTTTAATCTTGTGAAAAGTGAATACATCAATTATTTGGCCTATTAAGAATGCTACTAGACTACCTACGATAATCCAAAGGCCTTGACCATAAATCTTGCTAAATGCTAAGTTCATATCTCCTATGCTACTCTCATCCTGGCCTTCAACTACTCCACTGATACTTTGCCACCAGTCATTAGGAGTAAGTGCAATCGCGCCATAAATAACCACAAATGCAAAAATTATTAATCCGGCAGCCATATAAGAAAGAAACTTAACGCCACGATGACCATAGTATTCATTGATTACATCAGTCATTACAAACACGATTGGCCATGCCAAAACTCCAGCTGTCATGTCGAAGCCTAATCCCTCGACACCTAATATTGTCCAGTTCAATGATTCCCAACCAAGTGTTTTTTCGAGGGAAAATATTTTCACTCCGATAAACTCCGCTATTATTGCATTGGTTATGAAGAAGCCTGCTAACAAGAAAAAAAGCTTATTTTCTTTAAAATCAAGAAAATGTGCAACTTTTGTCATGCTCAAATGTACGAATTGGTACTAGTATAGAATAAACATATTATAAGTTTTAATAATAGAATTAAGGATAGAAAGAGATGGCGAAAATCCCCATTAATATAAAAGACGGTACGGTACAAAAGGAAGAAGATCAGACGATAGTAGGAATAGATCTAGGGACCACTAATAGTTTGATTGCTTACATCAAAGATGGAGATGTCACCGTAGTTAAAGATGAGCAGGGTAAAAACAGTTTAGTTCCATCAATTATACATTTCGGATCAAATGGCAGCATAGAAGTCGGTGCTGGAGCAAGATCTAAGCTCATTAGTAATCCAGAACGAACCATTTATTCGGTAAAGCGATTGATGGGTAAGGCTTATGATGATGTTCAAAATTTTGAGGATTACCTCGGCTATAAGATTATCAATGAAGATGAAGCTGCTCTGGTAAAGATAAAAGTGGATGATAAATTCTACACGCCTGTATCCCTATCTTCAGAAATCTTAAAAGTCCTAAAAGCTAGAGCAGAGAAAGCAATTGGTAAAGCTATCTCTAAAGCTGTCATAACAGTACCTGCCTATTTTAATGATGCTCAGCGTCAAGCAACTCGAGATGCTGGAAAACTAGCTGGCTTAGATGTGATGCGAATTGTCAACGAACCCACAGCAGCAAGTCTAGCTTATGGCCTCGGACTTAATCGTGAAGACGAAAAAGTAATCGCTGTCTATGATCTAGGCGGAGGGACATTCGATGTTTCGATTCTCCAGATTCAGAATGGCATATTCGAAGTCTTATCGACCAATGGAGACACCTTCCTTGGTGGAGATGATTTTGATAAAGTAATCATCAATCAATGGAAAACAGATCTCAACATTACTGATGAAGTTATTAAGTCCAATAAAAGCTTAGGCCAGCAACTGAGACTCGCTGCTGAGGAAGCTAAAAAACAATTGTCATCAAGTGATAATTTTTCAAGTAATATCGATGGGCATGAAGTATCTATTAGCAAAACGACTTTTGAAGATCTCATAAAATCACTGGTTCAAAAAACATTAGATAGTTGTAATAAAGCTTTGAAGGATGCCGAACTAACAATAAAGGATATCCAGCACGTGGTAATGGTCGGTGGATCTACGCGTGTGCCGCTGGTTAAGCAATCAGTTGCAGACTTTTTTGATCAAGAAGTATTTGATGAGTTAGATCCTGATGAAGTTGTTGCTAAGGGAGCAGCACTGCAAGCAGATATTCTTGCGGGTAATCGGAAAGACTTTTTGTTATTAGACATTACGCCTCTATCATTAGGTATAGAGACTGTAGGTGGTCTTATGGACCCCATCATTCCTAGGAATAGTAAAGTGCCAGGTGGAGCAGGCAGACAATATACCACCTCAGTCGATGGACAAAAGAATTTAAAAATAGCAATCTATCAAGGAGAGCGTGATCTGGTAGAATTTAATAGAAAGCTAGGCGAGTTTATATTAAAGGACATCCCTCCCATGGCAGCTGGCATGCCTAAGATAGAAGTTAAATTTATGCTAGATGCAGATGGAATCCTGACTGTCAAAGCAGAAGAACTAAGATCTAAAACAGAAACTCAAATCGAGATTAAATCAACTTATGGAATCAGTGAAGAAGAGATGGCTAAAATGTTATTAGACTCTATTCAAAATGCAGAAAGTGATATAAAAATAAAGGCGCTGCTAGAAGCCAAAAATGAAGGTCAGAATATTGTCCTTGCCTCTGCCAGATTCATAAAGCAGAATCAAGAAATCCTAGAACCAGAGGAGATTGCCCAAATAAATGTACTAAGAGAGAACTTATCAAAAGCTATCAAAAATGACGGTAAAGACAAGATAAATCTCGAAATGGAAGCATTAAACAACTATACTACCCCACTTGCTGAAAGAGCAATGGACTATAATATCAAGCAATCGCTCCAAGGAAAGAAAATATAGTTCATTCAATTGCACCTTGTATTTAGTTTACATTTTATACTTTCGCGCATCACGATATGAGAACAATTATTAAAACCTTCATACTATTATTGGTAATCGGATTATCACTACAATCATGCGGCCCGAGAAATCCTGCTTTATCCCAGCTGATTTTAGGCAAATGGGATATAGATATAACAGAAGCACCTGATGATATCAAAACACCTTTCGTTAATTATGAAGGGTGGATTAAATTTCACACTGACCACACGTTTGATTCTGAAGGAGAACCACATGGCATTATAGATGGCGAATGGGCAATAGATGAAGAATCAGAAGTACTCTCCATTACTGTAAATCAAAACTTGTCAGACAAAAGCACTTGGGACATTTCCGTAGAAAAGAAGAAAATGGAATGGTCTAATCCGACATTAGACGTTAGTATGGATTTGACTAAGTCTTAAAATAACACCAGTTTCTAACTTTCCTTGCTGTTAACACAAGGCCTTCCTAAACTCCAGTAGAAGGTAGGAACTCTGTGCAACGCTTATAATGTTCATACTCCTTATCTTTTAAGTGAGGGCTGGAGAGAATTTACAACTCCCTAACCCAGATATTCCTAAATCTAACTTTGTCACCATGATCTTGAAGTATCAGAGGTAACTTCTCTTGATGTGCAACATAATAAGGTTGCCCAATGTAAATTGCAGGTCCCCTCAACTCGACATTATTTTGAATTAATACTCCGTTATGCATCACAGTTATATAAGCTGGCTTCATAAGTTCCCCTTTAACATCAAACTCTGGTGCGTTAAAGATGATATCATATGTCTGCCACTCTCCTGGAGGACGTGATGCATTTACTAAAGGAATGTGTTGCTTATAAATTGATCCTGCTTGTCCATTCGGATATGTTGCATTTTCATATGAGTTAAGTACTTGGACTTCGTATAGACCCATTATTATAACACCACTATTACTGTACATCTGTCCTTCTTTACCTTCGTCCGCAGGAGATAACCACTCTAGATGAATCTGGCAACTACCGAATGATTGCTTTGTTTCTATCGCTCCTGATCTAGGGACAACTATCATACTATTATTCTTCACTTCCCATTTAGCATCAGTATAGCTTTGCTCTGTTGCTCGCAACTTCATAATCTTCTCTACCTGGTCCATACGTCCACCATAACCATGCTTAGGGTGGTGCCATTTTGACAAATCTTTTCCATCAAAAAGCACTACCGCATCTGATGGCGGAGCAGTCATAAATCCAGGTGTTACTGCAGTAGGTGTATATGCGTAAGACTCTGAGTCTTCTGGCTTAAGTGCATCGTACTCAGCTTGAGTTAACTTTTCAGCTTGTGGCACCATCTGAGCTTTCTGAGCAGTACTACAACTTGCAGTACTTAACACGATTAGCAGTGGCAATAGATAAGTAAGCTTCATATTATACTATATTTATTTTTTGTAATAAAAGTTAAGTTACTAAATCTAAGAATAGCTCCCTATAAATATTTAGCTACTTTTAAGAAATCCAAAATATCCGCTTTTGAAACAAACAGAAGAGCAATATAAATATCAGCACGCTGAATCAAAACTGCATGTAAAATGCTCAGAATGCAATGCTGATATCCCTGCACGAGATGTAAACATTACCGACTCACTTGCCAAGTGTGACGACTGCAATAACATCTTCAGGTTTGATAAGGATATTTTTCCTGAATGGCAAAGACGTAAGCCTGAGATGTTTATACCTGAAGGAATGGAAGTCTTGAAACTACCATCAGAATTAGATATTCAGTTTGATTGGTATAATGGCCAATCGAAAAAAGGAATGGGGTTTAAAACCTTCTTCACTTTTATGTGGAATATTATGCTCATGCCTTTTGTTTTTGGTGCATTTAGTAATGGGGATTATGAGGTACTTCTTTTTGCTTCGATTCATATCCTAGTTGGTTTAGGCCTTATAGGCAATCTAGTCTCTACATACATTAACAAAACAAACATCTCAGTCACTAAGCGGTTTATAGAGATCAAGCAAAAGCCCATTCCGAGTTTTCTAAAAAGGAATATTAAAATACCAACCAATGAAGTTGCTCAACTATATGTAACTAGGTACGTAAGTAGCACTACAAACGGTGTAGCTAATCACGCTCATGCATTATATGCAATCACAAAAGATGGGAATAAACACGCACTCATAAAAGGAATGAATAAAGAAACGCAACTCTACTTAGAACAAGAGATTGAATTATTCCTTGACATCGAAGATGAACCGATTAGAGGGGAAGTAAAACACACAATTGCTTGATATAAATGCAGTTACGGACATTGACTTTACATTTTTGAGAATTATATCTGTATGACGTAATTTATTAGCCTAATTTACGAATCAATTTAAAGAGTAATTTAAAGTTTACTTGCCAAGGATGATCTTTAGAAATATACTAGCCATAATTGCTTTCTTTTCAATAGGAGCACCTGCTGCGTCAGCACAAATAGACCTAGATCATATCAAGAATGAGATTACTAAAATCATTGATTATGATACTGAAATTGATTTTAAAAACACTCCTGGTTTTGCAGTAGCAATAATTGATGGAGACTCTTCTTTTGTATTTAGCTTTGGCACTAGTCACCCCAATAAAGATATTGGACTAGATGCCCAAAGTACTTTTGAAATTGGTAGCATAAGCAAATCTTTCACTGCTAGTTTGATAACAATTCTTGCAAATAAAAACTTGTTGAGTTTTGATGATAAAGTGAATGACTATTTTGAAGCAAGCTTTAAAAATCCACGATTAGCAGAACTAACTATTAATGATCTATTAACTCATTATAGTGGATTACCAAAACTTCCAAAATACATAGGTAGCAAACAAAAAGATCCTCAAAATCCATACGCTGATTATACTAAGGTAGATCTCTTGGATTTTTACAAATCCTTTATTCCAGATGATAAAAAAGAGTTCGTTTATTCTCATGTCAACTACGGATTACTAGAGTTAATAATTGAGAATGTTACTTCTGTAGATTATGAAGAAGCATTAAATACGTACCTACTCAACCCTTTAGATCTCACTAACACTTTCGTTCAAAAAACAGAGCATAATGAATCTAAAATAACTTTTGGTTTTGACCGTGCTGGTCGACAAACTAAAAACTGGGACTTCGCGTCTTTTGCTGCTTCAGAAGGGATTAAATCTAATCTAACGGATTTAGTAAAATTCGCAAGAGTACATCTTGGTAACGCAAATTCTGACCTAACAGAAATCCTATCAATAAATCACGATCCAGAAGTCAAGACACACTACAATGACAGGATCTATGCTGGCAAAGGCTGGCATATATTCGATCAAAAAAAGAATTTTAATATCATCACCCACTCGGGTAAAACCTATGGTCACCGAGCATATATTTCCTTTATCAAAGAAACAGAGACTGCAGTTATTATTTTATCAAATTCTTCAGTAGGAACAGAGGACTTAGGCTTGTTGATTTTAAGAATGATTAATGATAACTGGAAGAGAAAAACATAATACTCAAGATGGATAAAAAGAAACCAGTGTCCTTAAGCTGGGACGCATTTCAATCTATGGGGAATCCAGATAATGCCCCATCTACCGAAGAAGCAGATCCACAAAATAAAAATGGTAACCAGTCTGATTCTTCGAATCATAAGTCTAAGGTTAGGATATACAAAGAGAAGAAAAAAAGAGGAGGTAAGGCGGTATCGATCATAAAAGGCTTAGACGCTGATCAAGATTATTTAAAGCAACTCACCAAGGAAATAAAAGTAAAATTAGGTGTTGGAGGTAAATTAGATGGAGACGAGATAGTGATCCAAGGCACCAATAGAGAAAAAATCCTTGAAATGCTTATCTCTAAGGGGTTTAAGGATACTAAATTAGCAGGTGCATAAAGAACTATTTAAGATTTCGAAAATCTTTAATCTAGCACTTAAAATATTATATTTGCCGAAATCATTCCACAAACGATAATAAGATAATAGATGCTGATAGGTGTAATTGCTTGTTTCATAATTGGATATATTCTTATTGTCCTTGAACATCCCCTAAGACTCGACAAAACTGTCCCTGCGTTATTAATGGCCGCACTTTGCTGGGCTATTATTGCTCTCGGGCATATGGATATAATAGATCATCACGGTCATCACATAGAAGAAGGCGTGACCTACAAGAAATGGTTAAGCCCTATCCTACTGCACCACATCGGTAAGACTGCAGAGATACTTGTGTTTCTTATCGGAGCCATGACTATCGTTGAGTTAGTCGATTTACATAAAGGTTTTTCAGTAATTACAAATAGAATAGCGACTACTAGCAAAAAGAGGATGCTTGTGGCTATCTGTATTTTGTCATTCTTTCTTTCTGCTACATTAGACAATCTTGCAGCGACGATAGTATTAGTCTCTCTCTTACGGCGACTAGTTCCCAATAAGAGTGAACGAATATGGTTTGTAAGTTTAGGAGTCATCGGAGCTAATGCTGGAGGTGCTTGGTCACCAATCGGTGATGTAACTACCACTATGCTATGGATCGGTGATAAGGTTACGACTTTAGGTTTGATTACTAATCTTGTGATTCCTTCGATAGTCTGCATACTAGTACCATTATTGATTGCAATGAATATGAAAGCTTTCAAAGGAAATATCTCTGCTTCGTTGAGAGATCCAGAGGCAGAAATATCAGAAGAAGATTTATTGAGCAGCAAGACGATGCTTGGCGTAGGAATTGCTGCACTTGTATTCGTACCGATATTTAAATCCTTAACTGGATTACCTCCTTATGTGGGTATGATGTTTGGTCTTGGTATGGTTTGGCTTGTATCCGAGTATATTCATCCTGAAGAAGATTTTGACGAAGAAAGAAAACACTTATACTCTGCTCATACAGCACTTAGTCGAATAGAGATGTCAAGCATCTTATTCTTTCTCGGTATACTGATGGCAGTTGCTTCTCTTGAATCTTTAGGCACACTAAATACGCTCGCTCAGTTCTTAGACGATAGCATCCCAAATCAAGATATAGTAGTGATGCTATTAGGAGTATTCTCTGCGATTATCGATAATGTGCCCTTGGTGGCTGCTTCGATGGGAATGTATGATTTTGTAATTGATCATAAGATGTGGCATTTTATTGCTTACTCAGCGGGTACTGGAGGTAGTATGTTAATCATTGGTTCGGCTGCAGGAGTTGCTGCGATGGGTATGGAACGAATAGATTTTATCTGGTATCTCAAAAATATTACCTGGCTTGCATTCGTAGGATTCCTTGCAGGTGCTGCAACATTCTTGGTGATGTATAACTTGATACATTAAGCAGCTGACTTTACTTTTTGAGAGATAACTATGGCAACCTGAGAACTTCGATTCTTGGCTCTACATTTAATTCTGTACAAATTTCGATCCCGTCATTATCAGTTAACACGTAGACAAATTTTAAATCTTCTAGATTTATTTTTGCTAATATTCCTTTTTGCGGTTCTAATCCTTTTAACAAATTAGCTGTACCATTATTAATCAGTCCTAACACTTGCTGATCTGATATCGTTGCTTTTGATTCTAATACACTTATAATTTTCTGCTTCAATAATCCCGCTGTTAATTTAAGAGCAAGTGGCAATTTGATAAACTCAATATCTATTACATCTAGCTTAATTTTATCTTTTGATTCATTTAAGATTATCTCTCCTTTTACTTTTATCTGTCCTCTGATTGTGCCAGAGGTCCATAATTCAACATCGACTACTCCCCCATTATTTTTAAAATCTAGGTCTTCAATAATTATTTCTCCTATTCCCGCAAGATCGATAGGAGGCGTAAATTTCTTAATTCCTTCTTTTAGAACGTTATAGCGTACTTTAATTGAATTTTTTACCATAAATTTAGAATTAGTCGATTTGCAAGGTCAAGATGATCTTGCTATAGCAAACTAAACCAATCTGTAATGAAAAAACTACTTGTCCTAGCATTTATTTGCTTTTTTTATTCTGAAATTAATCTCGCGCAAACCTCAAATTCTACGAGTACCTCCAGTGAATTATTGGATGCTGTGAAATGGCGAGAAGTAGGTCCCTGGAGAGGTGGTAGATCATGTGCCGTAACAGGTGTTCCTGGTAAGCCAAATCTATTCTACATGGGTAGTACTGGTGGTGGAGTTTGGAAATCTAATGATACTGGCAACTCATGGGAAAACATATCAGATGGGTTTTTCGGAGGATCTATAGGTAGCATAGCAGTAGCAGAATCTGATAACAATGTAATCTATGTGGGAGGTGGAGAGAAAACCGTACGCGGAAATGTATCATACGGTTATGGCATGTGGAAGTCTGTAGATGCCGGTAAAACCTGGGAGTCGAAAGGACTACCTAAATCAAGACATATCCCAAGAGTAAGAATTCATCCTAAAAACCCCGACATTGTTTATGCAGCAGTATTAGGTAATCTATTTGCACCAAATGCAGAGAGAGGAGTTTATAAATCTACTGATGGTGGTGACAGTTGGAAGAAAGTACTTTTCGTAAGTAGTGAAGCTGGTGCGGTGGACCTAATCATAGATCCTACTAACTCAAGAAATCTGTATGCTACTACATGGAATGTAAGACGTACACCCTACTCTCTTGATAGTGGTGGCCCAGGATCGAGTCTGTGGAAAAGTACAGATGAAGGAGAAACTTGGAAAGAGATCAAATCAAACAAAGGGTTACCAAAAGGAGTCTGGGGCATATCAGGCGTCACCGTATCACCAGTGAATGGAGATAGAATATGGGTTCTGGTAGAAAACAAAGATGGAGGCCTATACAGATCTGATGATGGCGGAGAAACCTGGAAGATGATTAATAATGAAAGAGCACTGAGGCAGAGAGCATGGTATTACACAAGGCTTTATGCAGATACACAAGATGAAGACCTACTCTATGTTGTTAATGTAAATTATCACCAGTCAAGAGACGGTGGAGTGACCTTTAAATCTAAAAGAGCACCTCACGGTGATCACCATGACTTATGGATTGCGCCAGAAGATCCTACACGGATGATCATCGGAGATGATGGTGGTGCACAAGTATCTATTGATCGAGGTGAGACATGGACTACTTATCACAATCAACCTACTGCCCAGTTTTATAGAGTTACAACTGATAATCACGTACCCTACAGAATCTACGTTGCACAGCAAGATAATAGTACCCTAAGGATTTTACATAACTCTAAAGGAGGTGCTGGAGCCAGTGGAGATTGGGAACCTACAGCTGGTGGTGAATCTGCACATATAGCAATTGATCCGACCGATAATGACATAGTGTATGGAGGGAGTTATGGTGGATTCCTAACTCGAAAGGACCACAAAAACAATAGTACTCAAGCAATAAACGTATGGCCAGACAACCCAATGGGCTACGGGGCAGAAGGAATGAAGTATAGGTTCCAATGGAACTTCCCAATATTCTTCTCAAAGCACAACCCTAAAAAATTGTACTCTGCTTCTCAACACTTACATGTCACAACTAATGAAGGAAAAAGCTGGGAAATAATAAGTCCAGATCTTACAAGAAATGATGCGCCTAAGCTCGTTTCTTCTGGAGGGCCAATTACTCAGGATAATACTGGGGTGGAATACTACTGTACTATTTTTGCCATTGATGAATCTCCTCTAAAGGAAGGATTAATATGGGCAGGTTCTGATGATGGCTTGATACACCTTACTCGTGATGGTGGAAAGAATTGGGAAAACGTAACCCCAAAGGGTATCCCAGAATGGCTAATGATAAACTGCATAGAACCAGATCCGTTTGATGAAGCAGGATGTTATATGGCGGGTACTCTTTACAAGGGAGGTGACTTCAAACCTTACCTGTATAAAACCAAGGATTATGGAAAGACCTGGACCAAGATTGTAAATGGTATCGACAGAGAACATTTTACAAGAGCAATTAGAAGTGACAAGAAGACAGCAGGAATTTTATATGCTGGTACGGAGACTGGGATTTACATCTCTTTTGATGATGGAGCTAATTGGAAACCATTCCAGCAGAATCTTCCAATTGTGCCAGTTACTGATTTAACGATTAAGGATGATAATCTTATAGCTGCTACTCAAGGTAGAGGGATATGGATCATAGATGATCTGACTCTTGTGCATCAGTTAGCAGAAGGTGTGAGTGATAAATCCCTAGTTGTGTTTAAGCCTACTGATGTGATACGCATGGGTGGTAACAAGGCAATGGTGAATTACTTTATCGAAAAATTTGATGAGGAAAAAGATACGGTTAGTATTTCATTGCTTGACAATAACGGCCAATTAATCAAGTCATTTAATAACAAAGCGAAAGATAAATCTGAGCAAATCGAAGTAAAACAAGGAGCTAATAGTTTTGAGTGGAATCTATCCTATCCTGATGCGAAAAAATTTGATGGTATGATCATGTGGTGGGGATCAATGGATGGACCAAAAGCAATGCCTGGAGAGTATCAAGTCAAAATAAATCACAATGACAAAGAAGTAACTCAAAACTTCAACATCAAGGCTGACCCTCGAGGAGGAGTAACGCTCTCTGATTATGAAAAGCAGTTTGAATTCCAATCAGCAATAAATAAAAAACTGACTGAGGCTCATGAGTCTATAGAAACTATAAGAGATCTTAAAAAACAATTAGGTGATTATAAGAAAAGAGTGGAAGATTATCCAGATATAATCGCTGAAATAAGCAGAGTAGATTCTACCCTATCAGCTGTTGAAAAAAATCTATATCAAACTCAAAATAGAAGTAGGCAGGATCCGCTAAATTTTCCGATTAAATTGACAAATAAGTTAGCACACTTAAATTCTCTTTCTCAAATATCTGATGGAGCTCCAACAACTCAATCACTTGCAGTCAAGGAAGAGATGATTATGAAAATAGACAAGGAACTAGAAGACTATACTAATATTATCAGGAATGATATTCCTAAACTTAATGAGTTAATTTCTCAAAGTTTAATCCAAGCCATTGTTCCGAAAGTGGATAAGCCATAAAAGAAAAAGAGCTGTGCTTTCTAAAAGGCACAGCTCTTACGCTTAGTCGAATAAGAAATAATTAATATTTTTTAGTCAAGCACTATCATACGTTTGTGCTCTATCTGATCTTTAAACTGTATCTCATACAAGTAGATACCTGGTGTAAGGATTATATCTCTTCCAACAGTTATCTCATTGTACCCTACGCCATAACTCTCTACTATTGCCCTAACCAGCTTACCTGTGCTATCAAATAACCTTAGCGACACTTCTCCGTTATCAGGTATTGTAAAACCTATCTGCGTAGATTCTCTCCACGGGTTTGGTTCATTCTGA
>CALFUQ010000214.1 GCA_937929885.1 uncultured Saprospiraceae bacterium | reverse complement strand
TCAGTTTAATAAAAGACTTTATAAAACAAACAACAGTATGAATTATCAAGTAGATGAAAATGGATTTTATGGAGAATTTGGAGGTGCGTTCATTCCCGAGATGCTTCATGCTAATATTGATAATCTAGAGAAGAATTATCTAAAGATAATGGCTGAGCCAGCTTTCAAGAAAGAATTTGATAGTTTGCTTAAGGATTATGTAGGTAGGCCATCACCGCTCTATTTTGCAGAGAAACTATCCAGTAAGTACAATGCACAAATCTATCTTAAGCGCGAAGATTTAAATCATACAGGTGCACATAAGATCAATAATACTATAGGGCAGATTTTAATGGCTCAGCGATTAGGTAAAGAGCGAATCATAGCAGAGACTGGCGCAGGACAACACGGTGTTGCCACCGCTACAGTTTGTGCTCTTAAAGGACTGGAGTGTGTCGTTTACATGGGTGAAGTAGATATAGAAAGACAAGCTCCTAATGTTGCTAGAATGAAAATGCTAGGTGCCGAAGTGAGACCAGCTCTAAGTGGCAGTAAAACACTCAAAGACGCAACTAACGAAGCAATAAGAGACTGGATAAATAATCCTGTAGATACACATTACATCATTGGCAGTGTAGTAGGTCCACATCCCTATCCAGACATGGTAGCAAGATTCCAGTCTGTTATCAGTGAGGAGATCAAATGGCAACTAAAAGAACATACTGGTAAAGAAAATCCAGATTATATCTTAGCATGTGTAGGAGGCGGCAGTAATGCGGCAGGTGCATACTATCACTATCTAAACGATAAAGACGTCGAGCTAATCTTGATAGAGGCTGCAGGTAAAGGCATAGACTCAGGACACTCTGCTGCTACAAGTATTTTAGGAACACCAGGTGTGATACATGGGAGTATGACCATGCTGATGCAAACTGATGATGGGCAGATCATCGAGCCCTATTCTATTTCTGCTGGATTAGACTACCCAGGTATCGGGCCACTTCATGCTCATATAATAAGCTCTGGTAGAGGCAAGGTCTACAGTGCGACTGATGAGGAAGCGTTAGAAGCTGCTATGATGGTCACCCAAGAAGAAGGAATTATTCCAGCTCTAGAAACTGCTCATGCATTCGTTGCGCTAGATAAAATGGATCTCAAAAAAACTGATGTAGTAGTAGTAAACGTATCAGGAAGAGGAGATAAAGACTTAGCAACTTATACTGAGTACATGAATCAAAATAATGCAGATAGTAAAACTGATACTGAATAATTATAAAAGAAATGGATAATAGACTAGACGCATTATTTACAAGAAAAGAAGGGGGCATCCTGAATGTGTACTTTACCGCTGGGCATCCCGAATTAGAAAGCACACCTAAAATAATATTAGCCTTAGAGAAAAATGGAGTTGATCTAATAGAGCTAGGGATGCCTTACTCTGATCCGATGGCAGATGGGCCAACTATCCAAGATAGTAGCCAAAAAGCATTAGCTAATGGTATGACAGTAGATAAACTGTTTAGTCAAGTAGCAGAGGTAAGGAAGACATCTGAAGTCCCATTAATCGTAATGGGCTATCTAAACCAAATGATACAGTACGGTAAGGAAAAGTTTCTAAGCAGAGCAGCCGAGGTAGGAATCGATGGGTTAATTATCCCTGATTTGCCAATGGAATTATTTGAGAAAAATTATAAGGAGCAATTTGATAAATATAGCATCAGGAAAACATTTCTGATTACGCCAGAAACATCCGAAGAGCGGATTAAGAAGATATCTAGTCTGAGTAAAGGATTCATCTATATGGTTTCTAAGTCGAGTATTACTGGCAGTAGTTCTGAGATAACTGATAGTCAAACATCTTATTTCCAAAGAATCAAAAACTTAAATCTATCAAATCCAAAGTTGATAGGTTTTGGTATTCATGATAAATCTACTTATCAGACTGCTTGCGAAAATTCTAATGGAGCGATTATAGGGAGTGCTTTTATAAGAGCTTTAGAGAATGGTCAGACTGATATCGAGAATGCTGTCGCGGACTTTATCAGATCGATAAGATAGCTCGGAGTAATTCCAATAGCACTTTATTAGTTTATGCTTAGAATTGTCATTTCTTGTCGAATATAATTTCTTATTTGTCGATTCAAGTTATTTAAGATTCATGTAATTGATACCTTCTCTTAAAATCAACTACTATGAATCAGATTTACCTATTTATATGCTGTTTGGGTTTGTGCTTTTCGCTAAATGCTCAAGACCGTACTCAAACACTTTTCAGTGAAGAAAATTCCTATGGGGGCTTTGGCGGTCCAATTATTGAATTCAGCAAAATCAATGGCACAACAGTTGGAGATGTAGGAGGTGGTGGTGGATTTGTAGTGAATGGCTTTTTTCTGGGAGGCTATGGTTTAGGTAATGACGGTGCTCAAGTTGTCATAGAAAATGAAACATTGGATATTCATTTTAAACATGGTGGTTTTTGGTTAGGTTATGCTTTCAAACAGAATAAACTAGTACACCCATATACATCATTTAGGATTGGATGGGGAGAAACTGAGTTGAAACAGAATGACGAAAAATTTTATGAGGATAATCTGCTTGCCCTTGCTCCAGAAATAGGTTTAGAACTCAATATTACCAATTGGTTTAAAATAGTAGCAGCCGCAGGATATCGATCTATTTCTGGAATAGATAATCTTCCAGTATTAACAAATGAAGAATTTTCTGGAATGTATGGCGCTCTAACTTTCAGATTTGGAGGATTTGGGGATTATCATAGTTATAATGATCGTGATGATTCTAATATTGAAATTGATTTTTAAATGTATTGCTATCTAATTAAAGCTGAATGATACTTTTCTTTCGGTATGATCTCAATTTAGCTTACCAAAATTATGAAGCTAAATCTTGAAGTATGTCTAGCAAATCGACTTATTTGTTAAACAAAAAAGGAGAGACACCATAAGTGACTCTCCTAAAAGGTTAAAAATAACACCCAATTTAACCAAGTGAGATTAATTAAAATCTCAGAATTTTAGCAAATTCATTATAAATATGGTCTAATAAATCCGAATTACAAAGAGATTATATACTATTTGGGGATAAAGCTTAGATAATTTGATGTATTACGGTCTTTAATGGCTCAAATAGCCATGTAAAGTCAATTATTAGGGACGAAAGTCCAATGAAATTTACCTCATTGCTATTTATGACGGGACTTTAAGACTTCAACTACATCTTTCAATGATTTGTCTTTTGCACATAACAAAACTAAATAGTGATACATAAGATCTGCTGCCTCATTTAAGAATAACTGTTCATTATCATCTTTAGCCTCTATCACTAGCTCTACGGCTTCCTCTCCTACTTTCTGAGCTACTTTATTGATACCTTGTTTAAGTAGTTGCGTAGTATATGAAGCTTCATCTGGATTGTTCTTTCTGTCTTCTATGATCATATTTAGCTTACTAAGAAATAAAGCTGGATCGGCTTCATTCTTTTCACTCCAACATGTATCGTCACCAGTATGGCAAGTTGGGCCTGCAGGAATAGCTTTGATCAACAATGTATCCTTATCACAATCATTTGCCATACTCACAAGTTTGAGCGTATTCCTACTCTCTTCTCCCTTCGTCCATAGACGCGCCTTAGATCGGCTGTAAAAGGTTACCAAACCAGAGGATTTAGTCTTTTCTATGGCTTCAGCATTCATATAGCCTAGCATCAATACTGTATTGGTATTAGCGTCTTGTATGATTGCAGGAATCAAACCAGCGGTATCAAATTTATATTCCATATAAAATGCTTGAGTAAACTATGCCCGTACGGGAATATTTTCGGTTTTTAAATAGGCTTTTAGTTCTGGCACTGGTATCTCTCCAAAATGAAATATGCTCGCTGCCAATGCTGCATCAGCCTTCCCTTCTTCAAATACCTCTTTAAAGTGGACTTTCTCTCCTGCTCCTCCTGAAGCTATAACAGGTATTGACAAGCGTTTATTCATCTCTAGCAAAGCTTTAACTGCAAACCCAGCTTTGGTACCATCATGATCCATAGAAGTAAATAATATTTCTCCTGCCCCGAGCTTTTCCATCTTTTCCGCCCAGCCAAATAGCTCTATTCCAGTAGATTTAGATCCTCCATGTGTATATAGCATCCATTTATCTTCCTCCTTACGTGCATCTACTGCAACAATAAGGCACTGTGAACCAAATGCTTCAGATATTTCAGTAACAAGTTCTGGATTGCGGACAGCAGAAGAATTGATACTCACTTTCTCTGCTCCATGTTGTAAAAGTTTATATACCTGATCTACTGAGCTGATTCCTCCTCCTACAGCATACGGGATATTGATTTTTTCACCAACCCGTTTGACTAAGTCCAGGGTTGTAGCTCGTTCTTCATTTGTAGCTGAGATATCTAGGAACACTAATTCATCAGCCCCTTGATCTGCGTATTTTTGAGCGAGTTCTACAGGATCTCCTGCATCTATTAGATTAACAAAGTTCACTCCTTTGACAGTCCTGCCATTCTTAACATCTAGACAAGGAATGATTCTCTTAGTGAGCATATAATGTATAATTGAAAAGTTGACATAACAACATTGTAACATATAACAATTAAATATAATATGTAATATGTTATTAGTTAATCTTCTAGCTCATCTACCACTTTTGTTGATATGTCACTAATTGCGATTTTATCTTCGTACATTGCTTTCCCGATTATTATGCCTTCTACTCCAATTTTCTTAAGCTTTTCTACATCATCCATACTTGAGACTCCTCCACTAGCTATTAATTGTACGCCTTCACATTTAGCTATTATCTTTTTATATAAAGCTATGTTAGGCCCTTCCAACATCCCATCTTTTTGGATATCAGTACATAGGAAATGTCTCGCCCCATCAGCAATATAATTATTGATAAAACTGAATATATCTTCATTATGAGTTTCTAACCAACCATTCGTTGCAATTGCATTATCCTTAGTATCTGCTCCTATAATAATCTGACCAGCTCCCAGCTCTTCTATCCAAGACTTGACTAGGTCTGGCTGAGTAACAGCTAGAGAGCCAAGAATTATCTGATCTGCTCCTGCATTAAAAGAATCTATTACACTTTGTCTACTTTTAATCCCACCTCCAAAGTCAACTTTAAGTGATGTTTTCTTCTTAATCTTCTCTAAAATCTTCAGGTTAGCAGGTTCTTGTCCCTTAGCACCATCCAGATCTACTACATGTAAAACCTCTATTCCACCATCATCAAAGGACATAGCTACGGTTACTGGATCTTCATCATATACCTTCACTTTACTGTAATCTCCTTTTTGAAGCCTTACACATTTACCGTCTATGATATCTATTGCAGGTATTACTCTAGTCATTTTCTAAAAAGTTTTTAATTATTTGCTCACCAATTGTTCCGCTTTTTTCTGGATGGAACTGTACTCCCACGAAATTGTTCTTTCTAATACTGGATGAAAAATCGTGTATATAGTTTGTCTTTGAAATAGTATACTCTGAAATTGGCGCATAATAGCTATGTACAAAATAGCAGTGGTTTTCGCAACCAATTTGGTTAAATAATAGATCATTATTTTGCTCAAAAGTGTTCCATCCCATATGTGGTACCTTAAATTCACTTGTATCACTACTAAACCTTAAGACATCTAAAGGTATGATATTCAAACACTTAGTGTTGGATTCTTCAGATTTTGCGCAAAGTAATTGCATTCCTAGGCATATTCCCAATAATGGTTGGTTTAATTTCTTGATTACAGGTATAAGTTCTTTTTCATTCAATGCGTCCATCGCTGCCTTAGCATGCCCTACTCCAGGGAAAATCACCTTATCTGCTCTCTTTATCTGCTCCTTATCATCAGTTAGCACATAATCTGCGTCTAGACGATTAAGTGCATTCATCACAGAACAAGTGTTACCAGCCTTATAATCGATGATTGCTATCATAATACTCCTTTAGTGCTAGGTATGGTCATATCATTGGTATCTCGCTGTATAGCCATCTTGATAGACTTAGCCCAAGCTTTGAATAATGCTTCAATCTTATGATGCTCATTATCCCCTTCTGCTTTCATATTAAGATTGCAATTTGCATGGTCTGAGAAAGATTTAAAGAAGTGATAGACAAGTTCTGTTGGCATCTCTCCTACCATCTCTCGTTTAAACTCAACATCCCATTCTATCCAAGGCCTTCCTCCGAAGTCAATGGCTACCTGAGCCAAAACATCATCCATCGGTAGGCAGTAGCCATATCGTGTGATGCCTGCCTTTTTGCCCAATGCATCTCCAAATACTTGACCTAGCGCAATCGCTGTATCTTCTATCGTATGATGCTCATCAATTTCTAAATCCCCTTTCACATTAATAAATAGATCTATGCCTCCATGCTTAGCTAGCTGGTCTAACATATGATCATAGAAGCCTATACCAGTGTTCACGTCAGATATACCAGAACCATCAAGATTAACAGATAGGTCGATGCTTGTCTCATTGGTTTTTCTAATTACGGACGCTTTGCGGTCTTGTTTGATTAAGAACTTATAGACTTCATCCCAGTTTTTAGTTTTCAGTGCTACGCTTGTTTCAATATCAGAAATATTTTCAGGAGCCTCTGAGTAAGCACTAGTTATCAAAATTCCTTTTGCACCTAGATTTTTTGCAAGTTCCATGTCCGACCATCTATCACCAATTACTAGCGAGTTTTCTAAATCGTAGTTACCAGATGTATATTTCTTGAGACGCATCGTACCTGGTTTACGATATGGAGAGTTCTCGTGCGCATAATGCTCATCTATATGTATCGAATCAAAGTTTACCCCTTCATTAGATAGCATATCTACTAACATCTCCTGTAATGGCCAGAACTGCTTTTCAGGAAATGTCTCTGTACCTAATCCATCTTGGTTAGTCACCATAACAAATTGATAATCAAGATTTTTTGCGATTTTGCTTAAAGCAGTAATCGCTCCAGGCAAAAACCTAAATTTGTGGATCTCATTAAGCATCTGATCTTCTGCTTCTTCGATTATACAACCATCACGGTCCAGAAAAAGAATCTTCTTCATTAGTCAATTTCTTTTAATGAGTTTAATAATCGATTATTCTCAGCTTTGGTACCTACTGTTATTCGTAGACACTGCTCGCACCCTTTTACTTTGCTGATATCTCTGAGGATTATGCCTTTGCCAATTAAGAATTTATAAACCATGGCAGAATCCTGAAATTTAGTCAATAGGAAGTTTGTATCCGAAGGATAAATTTTAATAACCTGATTTAAGTTGCTTAATTCGACTTCCATTCTTTTTCGCTCTGATAATATTAAAGCTATTTCAGATTTAATCCTTTGAGGATCGCCCAGTATTTTCATGGCTTCTTGTTGTGTACTACGACTAATGTTGTAAGGCATTTTTACCTTGTTGAGATAGCCCACTAACTCTTGACACATAAATGCCATTCCTAGTCTTATACCTGCTGCCCCGAATGCTTTTGAGAAGGTTTGCATCACAATGAGATTAGGATACTCATCAAGAATAGTTAATCCAGAAGGTACATTCGAAAAATCTACGTATGCCTCATCTAATACAACAAGGCCTTTAAAATTTTTAGCTATATACTTTACTTGGTCTACGCTGTACGAATTACCAGTAGGATTATTAGGGCTAGTTATGAAAACAATCTTGTCATTATCTTTAAAATTTGCGGTAAAAGCCTTTTCATCTAGCTTAAAGTCATCATCTAACTCAAAGACATTCGTTTCAGCTGCATTTAGCTGTGCAGCAACCTTGTACATGCTAAAGCCTGGAGTAAAGTATGAAATAGAATCCTTGTTAGGTTCACAGAAAGTCCTTACGATCATCTCAATTATTCCATCGCTTCCATTACTTAAGAATATCTTGCTTGGGTCTACATCTCTAAGTTTGCCAATAGCCGCTTTTAAATCCTTTTGCATAGGGTCAGGATATCGGCTAAAGTCATGATCAAACGGATTTTCATTTGCATCTAACAATACTTCAGCTACACCTTTAAACTCACTTCTTGCTGATGAGTAAGGAATGAGATTTCTAATATTTTCTCTTAACAAGTGTTCGAACATAGCGAGTGATTAAACGACCATTTTTTCGATCGGACAAATTAATATGCCTTCAGCTCCATTTGCCTTAAGTTCATTGATCACATTCCAAAAGTCCTCTTTACCTATAACAGAATGAATAGAACTCCATCCTTCTTCTAGTAATGGTAGTACTGTTGGGCTTTTTAGCACTGGCAAAATGTCACTAATGATTTGTATTTTTTCATTTGGTACATTCATCAATACGTATCTAAAGTTTCTTGCCTTGAGTACTGACTCCACTCTGAATAATAATTGATCTATAAGTTCTTTTTTGTCTTCTAATGCTTGCTTATTAGCTGCAAGTACTGCTTCTGATTTTAAGATTACTTGCTGCTCTTCTAATCCATTTTTAAATAGTGTACTGCCAGTACTTACTAGATCACATATAGCTGAAGCTAAACCGATATTAGGTGCAATCTCAACTGATCCTGAGATTACATGGATATCAGCTTCTACTTTGTTTTCTTTTAGAAATTTGGATAGCGTTTTAGGATAAGAAGTAGCTATTTTTCTACCTGCTAACGATGATACCCCATCATATTTTTCTTCTTTTGGGAGGGCTATAGATAAGCGGCATTTAGAAAACCCTAGTTTCTCAATCGTTGAGACATTAGCTTGTTTTTCAGCTAATGTGTTCTCTCCGATTATAGCGATGTCTGCTACTCCGTCTTCGAGGTATTGTGGTATGTCAGAGTTTCTAAGAAACAGTAACTCAGCAGGAAAACCATTTACTTCTGCTTTTAGTTGATCTTTACTTTTATCAACTCGCAAGCCACACTCCTTTAATAATTTAATTGAGTCTTCATGCATTCTGCCACTTTTCTGGACAGCAATTTTAATTTTCATCTACTCTTATTTATAAGCAACTTGGTAAAAGGAGGGGAAATAAAAAACCCACTCAAATTATTAAGTGGGCTAATTTATAATGTTTACATACAATTATCGCTTCAGCACACTCGTGTGATCCCAAAATGATGATGTGTATGTATGACGTATCTCATGTTACTAAATTAAGTTCTTTTGGATTTAATTCCAATAATTATCCAAAGAAGACTTCTCATTCATCTGATTATTACTGCAATTAATCCTAAAATCAGAACAAGTGGTTATCTAACCGTTATATTTATTCATCTAAACGAAAAGCATGTCTGTACTGTCCATTAAAAACCTATCCAAAAATTATGGTGCTATAAAAGCACTGGATGATTTAAGTTGGGAAATAGAAGAAGGTAATGTCTATGGCTTGCTAGGGCCTAATGGTAGTGGTAAGACCACTACATTAGGTATAATCCTGGGGATCTTAAGCGCTTCTTCTGGTAGTTATCAATGGTTTAATGGTAAGTATGGAGATAATCCCAGAAAGCGAATTGGTGCAATTTTGGAAACGCCCAACTTTTATCCTTATAAAAATGCCATTGATAATCTAGAGATAGTCAGTCATATCAAAGGAGTCAAAAATGCTGATTATGACCAGCTACTAGAGATGGTTAATCTGGCTCATAGAAAGAAATCTGCGTTTAGATCATTTTCATTAGGGATGAAGCAGCGACTTGCAATTGCCGCCACGATGATTGGTGAGCCTGATGTGATAATTTTTGACGAACCGACTAATGGTCTCGATCCTCAAGGAATAGCTGAGGTGAGAACCACATTGAAGGATATAGCCGATAGTGGTAAAACCGTAATAATGGCTAGTCACATACTGGACGAAGTAGAAAAGATTTGCTCTCATGTAGCAATCATAAAGAATGGAACATTAAGAGCAACTGGACCTATAGGTTCCATCTTATCGGATGATACTCTACTTGAGATAGCAAGTCCAAGTATGGGTACATTAAATTCTTTCTTAACTGGGTTAGGTTGGGTGAAATCGATAGAAGAGAAAGGTGGGATATTTGAATGTTTAATAGATCAAAATTATGAGGTAAGTGAAATCAATAAGCTAGCCTTCGAAAACGGAATAACATTAAATCACCTAGTAGGCAGGAAGAGAAAACTGGAAGAAGAGTTTTTAGAAATCACAAAATCCTAAAGTACTCTAAATAGAAAAAAATATGTTGAACTTACTTTCATTAGAAATCAAAAAGTTTAGGAATAACGCGGTAGTAGACCTTTTTGGTTTGATGTTTCTTATCACGATGCCTACTTTAATTTTCATTGGCAAAGAATTTAAAGATGTTCCTCCACCTTTACCTGATAACTCTTTGTTTTTTACCTTTCCTGGGGTTTGGAATTATCTAGGTTATGCAGGCAATTGGTTGGTATTCTTTTTCTTAGGATTTATAGTTTTGTATACAGTTACTGCTGAGGTAGACTATAAAACTATGAGGCAGAATATAATCACAGGACTTAGTCGTAAGGATTACTTTATATCCAAGTTGTCTGTAGTTTTGTCTTTGAGTGTATTTGCCACCTTATACTATGCTATTATTGCATTAGCTATAGGTTATTTTCATAATGAACCATACTCCTTTGAAGGAGCCTTTGATAATGAGATGGCTATCCTTAGGTTCTTCCTGATGTGTTTAGGATACACTTCATTTGCAATGATGATCGGGTTTTTATTACGTAGATCAGGGGTTGCTATCTTCTTTTACTTGTGTTATGTCCTGTTTATAGAATTGATGCTGAAGTGGGTAGTTCATTTCAGGTTGATACAAAATGAAACTATCAATTACTGGCCGCTCAATGCTATTGAAGATTTGATGCCTTTCCCTCCATATGCTTTTATCGAGAATATACCTAGAAAGGATTTGGACTTTCCATTCATTTTGCCTCATAACCATGCTATGATTGCTTCTGCTATTTATATTTTGGTGTTCTTAGGTGTTACTTATTGGAGCTTCTCCAAAAGAGATATCTAAATGAAAGCTTGTTGAGACATTCGATTTGGGTATAAGTCACACTTAAGGGTTGATAAAAGCTTAATAAAGACACTTTAATTTTCTTTAACATATTAGATTATACTCAAAGTTTAAATTCCCATTTTATTGTTATAAATTGGGTAACCAATTACCGATTAAAGAATTACAAGAAGGAAGTTGTTCTTAAAGTGGCCAGTGCATATTTAGCTAACGCTAAGTTTCCTGGCCCATTTTTTTTAGACCACTACAGCAAACCCTCAGCATATTTTAAAAAAATACGCTGAGGGTATTGTATTTAGACTATCTAATCCCTTGCAAAGTATAAGGACCTTCCGTTCCTAGCGTCGTACCAAACAATCTCATATTTGTTTATTATTTCGATTCGATTACCTCTGCTATCAGAGAATATTCCTGGATTCCTAAAATCTTGGAGGTAGTGTATATAGTCTCCTCTGTCATCGCGTTTCATTCTTATACCACTATCAGTATCCTTGATTCTGATTCTTACTCGGTACTCTCTATTTTCCCACCTGTCGTCTATAGACTTCCTGAGCTTTTTAGCATCATAAGTGTAAAGTCCATTTGATCTATAAGATTGAGAATAGTCTCTACGATCGTAATTGTTATTATAGCCAGCTCTACCATAGTTGTTATCATAACCATTTCGACCATAATTATAACCTCTGCTATTCGTCCTTGCTCTCCTCAAGATTAGACGAGCTCGACCATTTCTTCTGTCTTCAAACAAGATCTCTCTTGAGTTTCTGATTTGTAATGATTTTGATCTGCCATTTACATAAGTCTTGCTGCGCCCTCTTGCCCTGTCGTAGTATGCCCAGTTGCCATATCTATGATTTCTAACCCTGAGCCCTCGGCGATCTCCTTCTATGATTAACGTAAGCGAGCCACAAGTGCTCTCCCAGACACCAGATACACTAGATGCGGGGTATGAAGAAGAAGTTGTTCCTAATAAGGGCAGCATGAGTAAACTGATAATGAATGTCATCGTTTTCATAATGCCTAATATTTAGTTAATAATATGACGATGAAGTAAAGAACTTACTCTGTTAAGTTCTTATAAGAACTTGTTAAGAGGAGGTTAAGTTGATTTTTTGATTTAGAGGTTATACATCATTAAAAGGTAGGATTTCATGAAATGCATTTAGAATATTGAAAATTTGATCAAGAGAATAATACTTATGATATTATTATTTAGATATTTAAATGAATTAAAATACGTGACATGGAAGAAGAAAAAAGTGATGGGAAGAAGTTTATGATAGGATTTTTGATTGGTATAGGAATATTTATGGCGATTTTATTAGGCAGTAAATATTTTAATGGATAAAGGTTTAAAGATCTTTAAACTCACAATCAAACCTTTTAGCAGCTATTGAGTTTTGAATTTCGTTTAAGCTTTATGAGAAAACTTCTTACAATATTATTGATTTGAAGTATAACTACATTCTATTTCTACTTTTGATTGGTAATAGCTTAGTCGCACAAAGTCTATCAGAGAAACTAGAGTCTTATCAAGCCTCTCATCATCTAGAGAAAATTTACATAGCCCACGATAAGCCTTATTACCCTATCGGAGATACGATCTGGTGTAAGGCATACTACCTAGATGCTAAGTCACACCAAGTCAACAATCTGTCACCTTTAATACTAGTTGATTGGATAGATCCAGGCGGTGACATCAAACATACACTCACACTCAAAGTAAATGAAGGAACAGCTTTGTTTGAAATTCCAGTTGATCCTTTATTTAAATCAGGGAGTTATACTTTACGTGCTTACACTCATTATCAAAAGAACTTTGATCCCGCATTTGTATTCCAGAAAAAGATAAAGATACTAGATAGAAAATCCACAGATAAAGACACACTAGCAGCTAGAGGTGTTAGCTTAAAATTATATCCTGAAGGAGGTGAGTTAGTAGCAGGTATGGCTAATTGTGTGGCATATGAAATTACTGGTGATACAGTTTTTTCTGCCGACAGTAAAATCGTCGTCAAGGATGATAGTGGTAATCTAATTATAGAATCAAAACTTGAACAAGGTTCATTAGGTAAATTTCATTTTAAGCCAGCGGTAGGTAAGAAGTATAATTTTACAGTTAAGACGAATGAAAAAGAATTTAGCGCTGATTTGCCTGAGGTGCTAGACGATGGTTTTGTGCTGAGTGTAAATGGATCGGACAAAGAATACATTTACTTATCCGTAAATGCTAATCCTGAGAAACTGCTAAACGGCGCACAGTTAATTGGTCATGTTAGAGGCGATGTATTTGTAAATAAGACGCTTGTTAAAGATGGTCCAAAAACCTTTCGGTTAGAGCGGAATCAAATACCATCTGGCATATTACATTTTACTTTGTTCAGTGCTAATGGTAAGCCTGTCAGTGAAAGGCTTTGCTTTAACTACAATGTTACTTCTGACATCGAAGTAAAGCTAGTTATGGATAAAGAAAAATACTTTGAGCGAGAGCAGATTACAATGTCCGTAATGACTTCTTCAAATAATGATATCGTTCCATCTAAATTTTCAGTGTCGGCTTATAATGAAGATTTTTTTCAAAGAGGCAATGAGAATTTGAATATTGTTAATTACTTATTGCTGCAATCTGATTTAAAATTTCCTATCCTGGATATCAATAAGCACTTTACTAACCAAGGTGTCAAAAATCATTATCTATTAGACTTAGAGATGATGACTAAAACATGGAGAAGATTTAAGTGGCAAGATATACTGGATGAAAAGAATCCTGAGATTAAATATGGCACTCAAGAAGATATTCAGTTTTTAGGAATTGTAAAAGAAAAAGATAAGCCCGTTAAGGCTAATGTAAGTTTTTTTGCTGCTGGAGAAGACTTGGTGAATGCTGAAATGGTTACTGGTGACAATGGTGTATTTTACTTTAAAGAACTAAGCTTCAAAGATACTACACAAGTATTCATCAATGCTTCAAAATATAAAGAGCGCAAATCAACGGAAAATAGAAATAATACTAAAAAGAAAAAGCAAATAGTAAAGAACATTTCTATTGAATATTTTCCTTTGGATTCCTTAGAAGTTAAATTGCCAAAAACAGAAGCTCGGACTAATATAGAATACGCTAAAAAGATTTATTCAGAAAATCTTTATGAAGCTGAAGAGTCCCAAGACTTTGCTGAAAGGAAGTTGCAATATGAACTGCTTATCCTAGATAGTCTTAGGACTGCTGAATGGTCTATTGATATAGAAGAAATAGTGATTAAGGATTCTAAAAAGATAAAGCTAGATGAAAGAAGAATAGAGATGCAAGAATTGTACAAACAGCGAGGATGGAAGCCAACAAATATTCCTGTAGCTTTTTATTTAGATGATATTCCTGGTGCATTAGAAAGTTATGATGTGTTCAATATGATAACAAGAGTAGTGCCTAGTGTAAACATGGTGGTTCAACCGAATGGAGATAGGGGAATTGTGCAAAGGCAAGGTTTTTCATTAAGTGATGTATTGATCGGTCAGCCTGGTGAGTCAATCGGTGGTTTTGAAATTCCTGAAGGGCCTTCTGGGAATCCTATTCCCCCTAGACCTGGAACGAATTTAGCTTTTCCAATTTTAGTAGATTATCAAAATAATCGTTTTCAAGCAGAAAGAATTGATCCCCAAAAACTCTTTGCGATGGAGGTAAGATATGACATATGGGGAAACATCGTTTATATTAATCTCATAAGTAGAGATCCTAATGATAAAGAGAAGGGATCTAAGTTCGAAAATATCCTGAATATCGTTCACCCTGGATATTATGAAGCGCGAGAATTTTATCAACCAGTTTATAGCTCAGATGACGAGCTACATAATATTAAACCAGACCTAAGAACTACTTTGTACTGGAATCCTGATGTCAAGATCTCTGATAACGCTGCAGAACTGAAATTCTCCACTGGCGACAGAAAAGGGAACTATGTTATTTTCATAGAAGGTATCTCAGACTTAGGAATACCATTCATACACAAGAAACAATTTGTAGTTTTCTAATTACCAACTATAACAATCCTAGCTCAAAAAATCAACTTACTTGCTTGTAAGTAATCTGGAGTTTGTATCTTTTAGTTAGCATGGTACTTTTAAAGAAGAGATATACAACATTTGTCATATTGGTTTTGATAAGCTTGTTTATGTTCTGTGATGATGTTGTCGTTAAGGATGAAGACGCAATAATTAACACTGCATCCGAATTGTTACTGCCTGAATCCTCTTTAGCAGAGTATGAGAAAAATATAGACCATAAGAAATTAATAAGGGATCAGGATGATGGTAGTTATCAGCAAGGTCAGCAGATATATGCAAATGTTTGCTTTAGTTGTCATGGTAATATAGATGAAGTAGGTAGTATTCCTAACTCAGTTAAGTTTTGGAAAGATACATTGAAGCATGGTAGTGATCCATATGCTATGTACGAAACACTTTCTAGGGGGTTTGGACTAATGCCTCCTCAAGTGCAGCTAGTGCCCCAAGAAAAGTACGCCGTTATAAATTTTATAAGAGAAAAATTCATCAAAGAACATAACTCCTCGAACTACTTTGAGATATCCGAATCATACCTCGATAGTTTGCCTAAAGGAGAATTAGAGGGACCTACTGCAAAAGATTATAAACCATGGGCAGATATGGACTATGGTCCATTTTTGATAAACACTTACGAATTATCGGATAGTACCGCTGCTCCTCGCGAAATTTCTGGCGGCCCCTCTCCTCTCCCAAATGAAAAGAGCTACGTCGATATGAATTTTGCCTACAAAGGAATTGCAATAAGACTAGATCAGGGCGATGGAGGCGTCTCAAAAGGGAATGCCTGGTTACTTTTTGATCAAGACCTTATGAGAGTTTCAGGTGTGTGGACAGGAACCGAATTTATAGATTGGCAAGCTATATTGATGAATGAAAGGCATAATATCTCTCCGCGCACAGTTGGAGATGTACACTTCAAAAACCCTGTAGCTCCTGGTTGGGCGAATCCTAGTGATGGCTCATGGGTTGACCCAAGATTTAAAGCAGTGGATGGAAGACGATTCGGACCGCTGCCGAAAGAATGGACGAACTACAAGGGATTATATAGATATGATAATAAAGTTATTTTATCGTACTCTGTAGGTGATGCAGACGTCCTTGAGAATTATAGTGTAGAAGAAGATTTACTGTTTGTCAGAACTTTAAATATTAGTGCTTCGTCGACTCCATTAGAGATGAGAATAGCTCCAGCTAATACATCAATAGCTTATTACGGGGATCATGTTTCTATAATAGAGAAAAATGGTTTTCACCAGTTAAACATTCCTAAGGGAAAGGATGTAAAAGTGAAAGTGGTAGTAACTCGAGATGCAAAAAATAAACTAGCGTCGATGACTTCTAGTAGCGTAGTTCCTGAAGATTTGTATCAATATACTCAAGGTGGATCCAGTCAATATCCAGAAGTCCTGGAGACATTCCCGATTACAGGTGATGAAAAAGACGCTTATGCTGTTGATGTGTTGACATTGCCAGTTAACAACAAATGGGATGCTCGCATAAGGCCTAGTGGAATCGATTTTATACCAGGTACTGATGATGCATATGTATGTACTATTGATGGAGACGTCTGGCGTGTAATAGATATCACAAGTGATGAAGGGCCTATTAAATGGAAAAGACTAGCTACAGGTATGTTTCAGCCTTTAGGTATTAAATATCATAAAGGAGAATTGTATGTAGGCTGTAGAAATGAGATTGTAAAACTTGTGGATCTTAATGGTGATGAAGAAATTGATTTTTATCAGAGCTTTAATAATGACCACCAAGTAACCGATCATTTTCATGAGTTTGCCATGGGCTTGCAAGTAGATGAATCAGATAA
>CALFUQ010000213.1 GCA_937929885.1 uncultured Saprospiraceae bacterium | reverse complement strand
ATAGATGGCGAAAACGAATTAGAAGACAAGCTAGAATTGTCTGTAGGGGAATCAACTACCCAAAAAGTAAATACCGTTACTGGTAATATAGTAACAACATCTTCATACGTCCTAGAAGGGGAGTTTACTTATGCAGAAACTTCTGAAGGCGTTAACATAGCTTTTAAAGATGATTATAAAGCATCTACTGCTCTGCCCGGATTATACTTGTATCTATCTAATAATAAAAGCTCGATAGCAGATGCTTTAGAGGTAGGAGCTGTAGAAGTATTTAATGGTGCTCATGAGTATGATGTTGATGATGTTGAGTTTAGTGATTTTAAATACCTCGTTTACTTCTGCAAGCCATTTAATGTGAAAGTAGGAGACGGAGAATTAAACTTTTAAACACTTTAAAAAACATCAAAATGAAAAATATATTCAACATAATAGTGCTCTCCGTATTTGTAATCAGTTCTACATATGCAGGAGGCCCATGGCCACAGCCAAAAGGGAAAGGGTATTTTAAATTATCTGAGTGGTGGACAGTTTTTAGTGAACATTATACTGACACTGGTCTCAAAGATCCTAATCTCACCACTGGAGTATTTAATACTTCGATTTATGCAGAGTATGGATTAACTAATAGACTTACTACAGTCATCAATGTACCATTCTTAAGTAGAAACTATATGAACAATCTAAGGTCGGCAACTACTGATGAGATCTTAATTAATGGAGAAGCTATCAATACGTTAGGAGATATTGATCTAGGGTTAAAGTTTGGATTGACCAGAGGAAAAATACCAATAGCGCTAACACTTACTTTAGGTGTGCCCACTGGAGAAACTGGTGGAGGGTCACTCAACGCACTTCAGACTGGTGATGGAGAATTTAATCAGATGCTACAAATCGATGCTGGTGGAGGTTTTAATTTAGGAAAATCATCTGCGTATCTAAGTGGGTATGTTGGTGTGAATAATAGGACTAATGGTTACTCAGAAGAATTACGGTTTGGTTTAGAAGCAGGTTTAGGATTATTTGAACAAAAATTATGGCTTAGCGGTCGATTTAATGTAGTCGAATCATTTAAAAATGGTGATACTGCTGAGACGATTACAAGTACCAGCTTGTTTGCTAATAACTCAGAGTTTACGAGTATTGGGTTAGAGGCTAATCTTTATGTTACTAAAAACATAGGTGTTTCAGCAGGGGTAGCAGGAGCAGTAAGAGGAGAAATTATAGCTGCAGCCCCATCTTATACAGTAGGGATATTCTATGATATGAATAAATAGCAATAGCTTTAATGCTATATTTAGGCAATTCAATTTTGTAAAATAATATGGCGACTTACGATATAAATGACCCCACAGATCTTGATATTTTGCGGGGTCATTTTAATATGGTTACGGCTGATGAATGGGATGAGTACATCGAGCTAGCAGAAGAGCGGAAAATCGGATATAAGAATGTCAAGATTTTAAAGACGGCACAGCGTAAGGCAGGAATTGCAAAGTACCTGAGTCCTAAAGTTTTGAGTTGGGTTATGTCTCTAGTTGATCGGCTTGATGAAGAGGACGATGAGGAAGAATAGTCGTGTTTAATTTTCAGACAACCTCAGTTTGTTCAGTAATTTATATCATGATTCAGTCTATTCTGGGCTTCTCAATGTAAGCTACTTTACATTATACTTTCCACATTTTTAGATTAAAGATCTAGGGTTTCCAAAAAAAGATGTTCTCCTACCAAACCCCGAAATCTCGGCTAGACCAAAGTGTTTGTATCTGAACTTTGAGTCAAATTAAAAACAAAAGATACAAGCAATGAGACTTCTAAAATTTACTTTTTTATGTATTGCATTCTTCATCACTGAAGCAATAGTTGCTCAAGGAACAACAACTATTGAGATTTGTGATAACAGGATAGATGATGATGGTGATGGATTAATAGACTGCCTAGATCAAGAATGCGCAACTTATACTTCTTGCTGGCAATGTGAGACTGAGTTTTATCAGGTACATAGCAATACAACACTAGTTTCGCTAGATCCTAAGACTGGGACTTATACTGTCAAAGCTAAAATAAGTGGAGTAGACCAAATAAATGGTGCTCAGTTTAACCATGTAGACGGCCATGTTTATGCGCCAGTTATAATTGATGGCAGCCATGAGTTAGGGATGCTTAGTCAGGATGGAGTCGTAGAGCGTGTAGGTTTAGAGCTTCCTGGATCATCTATTTTTTACAGTGGAGCGATTAGTAGAGATGGTGTTATGTATCTCAGTAATGGATCTGGTATTGTTTACATAGATCTTACACAAGAGAATTTAGAAGTGGTTAAAACAGGACTGCCGCATGCTGGAGTCGCTGATTTTTCATTGGATATTAATCGAGGATTGTTTTATGGGATTACTGGTGCTAAAAAGCTAGTTGTCTTTGATCCATATAATCTCAAATTAACAAGTTATGACTTAGCAGGTACTATAAACAATGATTCAGGAGGATTTGGGGCTGCGTGGTCTTGTAATGATGGTTCTTTTTTCGCTTACAATAACAAGTCAGGAAAAATATATAGTGTAGATGTAAGCAACCTCACTGCTACCGAAGTACTAAATGCAACAGGTAATTTATCTATCAATGATGGATTTAATTGCGTGCTTGCACCACCACCATTCGAGTCTAATTGTTCTAATGGTATAGATGATGATGGAGACGGATTAATCGATTGTGAAGACCCTGATTGTTATACATCTAACTCATGTACTGTTGAGATATGTGATAATGGTATAGATGATGATCTAGATGGATGGATCGACTGTAGCGATTCTGAGTGTTTTGCTTTGAAAGTATGTTACGAGATATGTGATAATGGGATAGATGATAATGGTAATGGCTTAGTAGATGGTGACGATCCGCAATGTGGTACCTCAGGTGGTGTATCAGGAGGCCTAGAGTCTAATGGCAGATT
>CALFUQ010000212.1 GCA_937929885.1 uncultured Saprospiraceae bacterium | reverse complement strand
TTCTTCTATTATTTTCTTAACTCGACCTACCTCTCCAGTATCCAGCATGACCTTGATACCATGTGGGTGATTCTTAGACTTAGTCAATATACGCTTGACCAAGCCTTGAGTTAATTCACCAGAAGATTGATTTTGTTTTTCGACAATTTCTACGAGATCGCCTATGGCAATCTTACTTCTATTATTTCCTTCCATACTTATAATAATAATGTGACTATGGGCTTTTAAGTACCTCAAGTTAATTTATTTTCTAATAGGTCGTTTGGTATATGATAATCAGTTGTAATATAAAACATTATTAAGATTCTACCTCCTACCCTCTGCCAGCGGAGGAAACTGTAATGCTTGGGACAGATTTATTATAGTACCTAACCTTACTCACTCCATCAATCAATTTAAGGATTGTAAACGACTTTACACTTCAAAGGTTTCTCAAACATTAAAGCCAATACCAAAATATATTTGCTATTCCATAATTAGGATGAACTTGTACTAAAACTGTTAAAGAAGCATTTGGGTTTCCAAATATAACTTTAATACGATTTTACTCCCCTTAAATATTACTCGTAATGAGTAATCAGTTTTTTTTTTAAAAAAAAACTACATGAATACAAAACTTAACCACTTAATGAATTTCAACATCCAAAAAAATTCTATTGGCATCAAGAAGCTGCTGCACAATAGCTTCTTAGTTATATGCTTACTCACGACTAATGTGCTGCTGCATTCGCAGTCTATCGAAACATTTCTGAACGCTAACCCTAAGATAGCCAACGAAGTAGTATGGTGCACCCAAGCTTACCCTCTAATCGAGGTGGCTTACGCTGATTGGGATCCTGCTATGAAATCAGAACTACAAGACCTGTACGATGGGATTGCTATTGGTAATTACCCAGACTTTGCACAACCATTTGACAACTTGTATGACGAGCCAGGTGGCTATTCGACGTACATATCTATGGAAAACGGCAAAACAGCCTATATGGCCTACTTAGCTACTTCACTCTATTTTGAGATGAATAATACTTTTTCATGGAAGATTGCGGATTATAACCCTGAACAGATAAGTCGTATAGTTAATTATAAATCTTTCCTAGATCCGAAGTTTAATGCTGCTTCAAATTACCAACAATCATTTCGCCTTAGTAATTCTATGTTTGCACCACCAGCTTTTCTGATGCCGGGTTTCTTTGAGAAGTATAATATAATAGAACCTACCAGCGATTATGAGACCTTTGCTAATATATTAGAATATTCTAAAGGATTAAGGCATTTTACAGGAAGCTACAGTTTTGATAATTTCGAAAATCACTGGCAATATAGAGGTGTGCCGCCAGCGCAGAGAATCATAGAAGGAACGACAAGGTCATCCGATAACATATTTGGCAGCTTTACAGCTGGATGTCATGGCACTAACAGTTTTTATATGACTATCTGTAGATTAATAAATATACCAGTTGTATATGCTAGGAATGCAGGCCATGCAGTACCGTTTGTACCCACAATAGACAGTATGTTTATTACACATGGAGATGACCCCTATAATAAGATAAATAAGTCCATGGATTTGCATAATAAAAATTTATTGGTCAATAAATTTCACCTACAAAGTATAGGTTTTGGAGGAGGTGAATATGTGGGTAGTAGAGTTTGGGCACTTGACATTAATGAATTCTCTTATTATACTAAGTCCAGATTTTGTAGGGAATCTATACCAGACTATACTAATCCTGAATTGAGTATTATAGTAAATACTTACGGTGAAGCTTTTTTGGATTCTATTCGTTATCTAGACAGGCTTTTTTATACACTAAAAGAAGAAGGTTACTCTAACACTTGTACCGGCCCTACTGACTATGTAGAATATCCCATCAATTGGACTTCTACTTCAAATGTAAATACAACAGACAAACGACTTATTAAAACAAATAGACAACAGCCATTTGCGGCTCGTTCTAATACGCTTATCAGAAACGGACACTGGGTAGAAGCTGTTGTCTATAATACCCAACCCGATACATGGTTAGGACTAGATCCGTCGACTGCCGACCAAGACCTTAATCAAATCGAGTACGCCATTGGTATGTCGGACAATCGTGTAGAGGTATATAATTTTGGTAACCTTGTATTCGAAACAGTTAATCCCCACAATTTTAGTATCGCATACTTAAAAATAAGTGTAGACAATAACCAAGTAAAATATGCGATAAATGGACATACACTTTACCAGCAGTCTTTAAGTAATCCTAATTTGGAATACACCGTTTTTGCAGGCGGCAGTGATGAGTTATCTGAAATAAACACAATAGTAAGTAACAGCCAAGAATTAGCATCAGGAGATACAGGAGGATGTATAGCAGGTCAAGCCTGCAATGATGGTGATGCATGTACAGTAGGCGATGTCTACGATGCAGATTGTAACTGTGCTGGTGTCTTAGTAGATACAGACGGAGATGGTGTCTGTGATGCCGATGATCAGTGTCCAGGCATTAATGATGCACTCATAGGTACAGCTTGTGATGATGGCGACGATTGTACTATAGGCGAGACTTATAATGCAAATTGTGGTTGCACAGGAGGCACTTTCCAAGATGCTGATAATGACGGCGTCTGTGACGCTGATGATATCTGTCCAGATGGAGATGACACAGTAGATACAGATAACGATGGTACACCCGACGCTTGTGATGATTGCTCGACTCTAGGTCATAGTTGTAATGATAATGATAGCTGTACGACTAATGATGTATATGATGCTGACTGTAATTGCGCAGGCGTATTTATGGATGCAGACAATGATGGTGTCTGTGACGCAGAAGATATTTGTCCTGGACACAATGATACTATAGACTCAGATGGTGATGGAATCCCAGATGGCTGTGAAGAATGTGAGATTTGCATTAATGCAATTTCTTCCTTTCCGCATACTGAAGGTTTTGAGAATGGAGTCAGTAATATATGTCAATCCATTAGCGATGATTTTGACTGGACATTGAACAGTGGAGAAACTAACTCTAATAAGACTGGTCCATCTGCTGCTTATGAAGGAAGCAACTATGTTTTCTGTGAGGCATCATTCCCTAACAATCCAAATAAAATAGCAACCTTTATAGGCAGCTGTTATGATCTTTCAAGAACGAGTACTGCAAGCATTGATTTCTGGACCCACATGTATGGCAAAAATATAGGAAATTTAGAACTAGAAGTTTCTACAGATGAAGGACAGACTTGGACACCAGTATGGTCGATGTCAGGTAATCAAGGAAATTCTTGGTTGAATATTTTAGTTGACCTTAGTTACTTTACAGGAGGTACAATGACTTATCAGTTCACCGCTACAACGCTTAATGGTTATGCGGGAGATATTGCCTTGGATAACATAACAATAGCCACAACATCAACATGTGTTGTTGGATCATCTTGCGATGATAATGATGAATGTACTGTAGGAGAAACTTTGGACTTAAACTGCGAATGCAATGGTGGCATCTCAACGGATAATGATGAAGACGGTTATTGTGCAGAACTAGATCCTAACGATAATGACCCTTGTGTACCAGAGGCAGATCCTTTAGATTGTGATCCAGATACATCTGATTGTATAATATTAGATTTTACAGATTTCGAAAGTGGATTAGGTGTTTGGAATGATGGAGGAGCTGATGCTCGGCTACAATCTAGAACTGCAATCTCAGGTGCTAGTTCCATAAGGCTAAGTGATAACTCTGGTATTGAATCTTCCATATATACGGATCCCTTAGCATTGTCTGGGTATGAATCAGTAATTGTTAGTTTCGATTTTATTACCAAAGGCATGAAGAATGGTGAAGACTTTATGTTAGAAGTATCTTTAGATGGTGGGTCTAATTTTACAATAGTTAAGTCGTGGGTAACTGGAACAGATTTCAATAACAAGCAGACTAATCAAGGAGCAATAGAGCTAAATGGATATGTGCTAAACAATCAAGTAGTCTTAAGAATTAGATGTGATGCATCTAATGATTCAGACCTTGTCTACTTGGATGATATTAAAATTGAAGCCTGTAGAACGACTACACAAATACCTTTTGATATAAATGCTAGGTCATTAAGAAATAGCACTGACGAATTGATCCTGGCCTTGTACCCTAATCCGGTCATGGATGTTCTGAACATAGAAATTCCTGAAGCCAAAGAATTGACAGGAACCATTACTATATATTCTATATCGGGAGTGAAAGTATATGAAACTGAAACAAATTTAGAAAGTGTGAATTCTATAAGAACAAATCACCTAGAATCGAATCAGATCTATATGTGTAGAATAACCACCGAAAGCGGTCAAGTTCTAACGAAAAAATTCTTAAAAATATAGAACATATTTTTTCAAAAAAGATCTAAGAAAGTAAAGCAAGAGGCTGTCTCATAACTGAGTCAGTCTCTTTCTATTTGTACCAGCAAACTCGCTTTCATTGGATAAATAGCAATGCTAAGTTAATAAGAATACTTGACCTAATCGAATCTGTATAGCTCAGGGGAAAAACCAGTAGACTCACAAGAAATATATATCTTTCAAATCACAAAATATTCTATCTTCTTGCTATCGCTTTTTCTTCTTTTTCTTCTTCTTCATCTTCTGCATATTCTGGATCTTATCACGACGCTGGATAGGCTTTTT
>CALFUQ010000211.1 GCA_937929885.1 uncultured Saprospiraceae bacterium | reverse complement strand
TTTGTCTTCATGACAAAACCATTGAACAAATTGGCTTTGTAGCACTTCAGGATCTAGATTAACTCCACCTGAATCGAGCAGTGCTTTATCCCTCAGCTCATGCCAAGCTTTGATAAGATAATACCCTTCGACATCGGGTGCTGGAGGGTCGTTTTTAAATACATTCATGGAATTGTTAGCTCGATATTTTTCTAACTTCTCTGTAATCGAATCTCCAAGAATATTCTCACTAGAAGTATTTGTATCATTTATGTATTTTGCTATTTCTTTAAATCTCAGACTTCTATCAGGTGATATCTTTTGGCCCTTCACATTTTCTGGTAAATCATAATCAAACAACCTATCTGTATAAGATTTCAATATTGATCCTTGCCATCGCAATATAGAAGTAGGAACTTTCAACTTTTGTATATAATCTACTTTCTCATGTGCAAAGGCAGCTTTATAAGCAATATCATAATCGACACCTGCTTTTAGATAATCTTTCACAATGCCATGTAGAATTGTTACTGGAGGCATCGGAGTTTTAAGTTTGTGTTCATCGTCTTTAAAACACCAAGGAAAATATTGGAATAAACTATTAACCATATCCCAGATCTGCACTAAATGGTCTCCATCTAGTCGAGGTGTAAGATCTGGAAAATAACTTCTTAGTATTGATACGCGCTCATCATCTGTAAAATGAGCACAATTGTCAAGAAACAGATGGTCGATTTGATCTGGATATTCAATGCCATATCGGATTCCAATTTGTGAACCCGTCGCAGAACCATAAATAGCGATTTTATTAAAACCTAAATCATCAAACATGATTTTGAAGGCTTCTGCAAAGTCCTTCATCGTCGGGTTCTCTATTTTGAGTTTAGGGGATGAGCCATATCCTGGCGTATCTGGACAGATAACCATAAAGCTTGATGCGAGTTGCATAGCAAGATCATGCATCATAGCAGAACTGTTAGGGGATGGATGAAATAGCACTAGTGGTGGCCCATTTCCATAGACCTTAAAATGTATACTATTTTTGGATATCCAAGTAGGTTTCAAAATACTTTCTAGTTAGCGTGAAAATTAGTTAATTATATTAACTATTAAAAATGTTAACTAATTTATATACATTTACTTAGATGCTAATTTTACTAATTTCTATTGAATGAATAATACAAAAGCAGTCCTAATAGCTAGACCTGATGGGATGGCAAAACAATCTGATTTCGCTATCAAAGAAGAAGCAGTAAGAGAGATTTCTGATGGTGAAATACTTATCGCAATTAAATTCTTAAGTCTCGATCCTGCACTAAGAGGATGGATGAATGAAGGCACTACATACATCAAGGGAGTAGAATTGGGAACTGTAATGAGATGCTTTGGAGCTGGAGAAATAATCCAATCTAACCATCCAGATTACAATGTAGGAGAACATGTCTCAGGTCTATTAGGAGCACAACAATTTAGCATTTCAGATGGTAAGGGGTTATCAAAATGTGATCTAGGTGTTGGCCCACTTAGTTGGCATTTAGGCATTATGGGAATGCCTGGCATGACCGCATATTTTGGTCTATTAGAAAAGGGCAAACCAGTAGCTGGTGAAACAGTATTTGTATCAGGTGCTGCAGGTGTAGTTGGCTCTACTGTTGGCCAGATTGCAAAAATAAAAGGATGCAGAGTTGTAGGTACTGCAGGTACTAATGCTAAGTGCAAATATCTTTTGGATGAATGTGGCTTTGATGCTGCTATCAATTATAAGGAAGAAGATGTTGAAGCAGGAATAAAAAAACATTGCCCAGATGGTATTCACGTATTCTATGATAATGTTGGTGGCCCGCTGCTGGATACAGTATTAGCCAATCTTGGTAAGGGAGCTAGAGTAGTGATATGTGGCGCCATATCTCAATACAACAAGAGCCCTATCTATGGCCCATCTAATTATATGAAAATAGTAACAGCCCGAGGATATATTACAGGTATAATCGTATTTGACTACATCAAAGAGTACCCCAAAGCTGTTAGAGAAATATCTGCTTGGATGAAAGAAGGAAAAATGAAAACGAAAGAGCATATTGAAAAAGGAATTGAAAATTTTCCCTCTACCCTTGAAATGCTTTTTACTGGTAAAAATTTTGGCAAACTACTTTTAGAAGTATAAACTAATCGATATAAGATTGAGTACTGTAAATACAGCATTTGAAATAACATCTGAAGACAATCTTCCTGATACTGGGATTGGAGGTGTTTATGAAGTTGTGTTAACCGTTGAAGATGTTGAGTTTGCTAAAAAGTATTTTGAGGAATTTGGCTTTAGT
The DNA here is from genome assembly GCA_937929885.1 of uncultured Saprospiraceae bacterium. Lineage (GTDB taxonomy): Bacteria > Bacteroidota > Bacteroidia > Chitinophagales > Saprospiraceae > CALFUQ01. Next base: position 2,902 of record CALFUQ010000211.1, on the reverse strand, counting down.
GAAATATCCACTGCAGATTTTTCTGCAAAAGAAGCTAAGGAATTGTATGGTCACCATTCAAACCTAAAATCTTATCGATTACAAAATCATAATATCGATAGTCATGGATTGATCAGGATCATATCTTGGGAAAACCCTATAAACAAAGGCATAGGACTTGTCCCACCTAGATCAATAGGTCAGCGAATAGCTGTTATGCACTGCAGTGACATATTTAGACTCAAAGATGTTTTAGAAAATGCGTCAGATAACAATCTTAATTGGAATATTACTGAACCTGTATCAGATGATCTTTTCGATTTAGATGGAGGAGAAAAAAGCTTTTTTAAGAGACCAGTGATTGTACGAGAGAATGCGGCTTATGGTAATTTTTTTAATCACATTTTCTTCCAGCGATATGGGTATCATATCGAAGGCTATGGAACCATAAATAAGGAAACTCCTCTTGCTACTAGTGAATTTACGCACCACGATTTCTTTGTGAATTGCAAAGATCTGGAAGATATGAAGTACTTGTCAACCGCCTTAGGGTTAAAAGCCGAGGAACCACCTAAGATTGATAGTGAAACTCAAAAAGGCCCGAAGGCAGTCTTCCAAATGCAAAAAGGCGAAAGCCACTGGTATCAAGGATTTGTCTCACCAAACAATATATGTGGTAAGCTAAAGATATTTATTCCTCTAGAGGACACCAGAGACTGCTCAGATAAACAAAAGGTTGGGTCTATAGGCATGACTTTACACTCTTTTTGTGTAAAAGAATTAAAATACGTTCGATCGCTTATTGAAAAAGAAGGTTTGTCACCAACAACAATTTTCGAAAACGAATTTGGCGAACATTGTTTTAACTTTACAGGGTCAGGTGGATGTTCATGGCAAATAATTGAAAAGAGTGATTTTGTGAATGAGCCAATTAAAAACCTTGAATTTACCCTTACCAAAAATTAGCAAATGATAGAGAAACGTTTAGAGACTTCAATTCTGTTAGGCATATATGAAGCTGCAATAAAACTTGTAAGCAAGAATGTAGAATTTGTGCAAAAAGCTGGTTTATCTAACCAGCAATGGATCATCTTGATTCATCTAGCAAAGGACCCAAACTTACCATATCTAATAAGAGAGAAACATGATAAGCCGATGATGGCTTCTGAGCTAGCTCTCTCATTAGGCGTAACAAGAGCTAACATTACAAATCTTCTTTCGGTACTTATGGATAAAAAGCTTGTCAAACAAATTGAGGATAAAGATGATAGGCGAATAAAAAGATTAACGTTAACCCCTAAAGCCGAAAAGATGATTTCAGAGATGAGCCCAGAAAGGATGAAATCGAACGAAATGCATCTTAAGGGATTTACCAAAGTTGAGAAAGAACAGTTCTTAGTATTAATACAAAAAATAACTCAAAACATAATCAACGACAAGTCATAAATGTCTAAGATAACAGACTATATCGCCTTGGCAATGCAAGCACCTTGCTATGCTGTAAACAAGTATCCTGATCGTGAAGCGGCACGAGAAGTTATGGATTCCACTATTACCAGATTAGATAAGCAAATTTTTGGTGCTAAGAAATTTATTGGCAAGCATTTACGACTTATAGTTTTACCAGAATATTTTATGACTGGCTTCCCGACTAGAGAAAGTATTCCAGAGTGGATGGATAAGGCTTGTTTGACTAAAGATGATCCACTTTTCGATAAGCTTGGGAATATCTGTAAACGAGAAGATATTTTCTTATCTGGAAATTATTATGAACTGGACCCAAACTTCCCAGGTTTTTATTTTCAATCTTCTTTTATCTTGGATAATAGTGGGAAGATGATTCTTAATTATCGTCGTCTAAACTCAATGTACTCCCCTACTCCGCATGATGTTTTAGACAAGTATATTAAGCTCTATGGTTACGAGAGTTTATTCCCAGTAGCTGACACAGAGTTAGGTAGGCTTGCTTGTGTAGCCTCAGAAGAAATACTCTATCCAGAGGTGAGTCGATGTCTCATGATGAGAGGAGCAGAAGTTATATTGCATTCTTCATCAGAGGTATCAAGTGCACTACCATCCAAAAAGAATATTGCTAAGCAAGCTAGAGCAATTGAGAATATGGCTTATATTATTTCTGCTAATTCCGCAGGGATGTATGATAGCTTAGTACTGAGAGATAGTACAGATGCTCATTCTCAGATTGTGCATTATGAAGGGCATCTTTTGTGTGAAGCTAATGCTGGTGAGAGTGTTGTTGCTAATGCTAACATTCATATTGAGGCTTTGAGGACTTATCGATCAAGAGTTTCTATGAAGAACTATATTGCTCGACAGCGATTTGAGTTGTATGCTAACAGTTACAAGAATCATTCATTCTATCCAAGCAATCAGTTTAAAGATGAGGTCTTACCGAAGTCAGCTTTTAATAGTATTCAGGGGGAAACTATTGACCGGCTTAAGGAGAAAGGTGTTATCTAATTTAAAAAGATAGGTTTACCTAATCTGTTTACATTCCTTTTCGTCTTGAAATATGTAAGCCATGACAGGATTAATAATAATTGATCCTGAAAAGACCCGCTGGAAATAAAATTTCGAATCGCTATCGCCACAATCAAAATTTAAAATTTGATTCTTAAGAGAGCTCACATTAAGGATTTTGCTTCGTAAGATCCTGGTAGAGGTTCGCTGGAAATAAAAATTCAATCGCTATCGTCGATAATATTAATTTGAGAATTTGAAGCTTGAGCGAGCTCAAATCAAATTCTCCAATCAATATTGCCAATTCGTGCCAATTGAATTTCTACTTGTCGGGATGACAGGATTCGAACCTGCGACCACACGACCCCCAGCCGTGTGCGCTACCGGACTGCGCCACATCCCGTCTTACAAATTTAGAAATATAAAAGTTTTCTAGATTAGTTCT
>CALFUQ010000210.1 GCA_937929885.1 uncultured Saprospiraceae bacterium | reverse complement strand
GGTATGCGATCAATGGACCTATCGCTGATGCGCTAACCCATGTAGGCCAGATAAATTCCTGGAGACGGATGGCTGACAATCCAGTTGCAAGGATCAGCCCACTAGATGGGAAAGCTAGGACTTAACAGCATTAATGTATCTTTTCTCCTTCTAATAAGCCAATGCTAAACCTATGAGCATTGAGCCGATAAATTTTCAAAATAAGATTTACATCAATTCTCAAAGTCTGAGTTAAGTACTGCAAATCTGCTAAAAAGTATTGTCCAAAGAAGTAAGATAGTAGTTGCGAAGTGAGGTAGGTGATTTTAAATAAGTTGGCTAGTTGATTTTATCTGCATCACATGATGCTTGAGATGTCCAATGTAATCCTCAATGAGGAAAGCAAGATTTGAAGGTTCTCCTTTTTTAGGAAAATTGTCCTTATTTTTTCCCCATCCCATATCATTATAGTTATGCTCAGGTGTCATGGAAAGTAACTTCTCGTCAGAAATATTTTCAATAACTCTACAGATAAATAAATTATAAGTTCTCCACATATTTAGGATTTCTAACCAGTCAGCCTCTTGATAGTTTTGTTGTTCTACCCACTCAACTTGATCATATCCTATAAAGATCAAGTTGTCTTGATATTGTGCTTTTACAAATCTTCGGTGATTGTTATTCGCAGAATCAATTAGGTGACCAATGATCTGTATAGGTGACCACTTATCTGGTTGAGGTTTTTTAGAAGGCTCTTTTAGATTTCTTAGAAATTCAAAGTTGTCATTTACCGCATTTGATAATGCAGTAGAAAGGTCTGATGATGTCATCGATTAATTTTATTTAAGATCTCTTTGCTTGATAAATTTCCGATACTTCCTTCGTGAGTATGATTGACTTTTTTATCAGGTTTAAAAGTTCCTTTCTCGATATTCTCAGCTACTTGCTTGTACGCATCTCTAAATGGAATTCCTTCTTGTACTAACTTGTTGACCACTTCTACACTGTATAAGTAATCATACTTATCATCATCAAGTAAATTATTTTGCACTTTAATTTTTGGCAAACTGTAAATCATGATTTTCAAAATGTCATCCATCATTTTGATAGCAGGGAAGATCAATTCTTTAAGCTGCTGAAAATCTCTATGGTAGCCTGTAGGTAACGAGCTACATAGCATAGATATCTGCCCTGGCAAACCTTGCAGCTGATTACACTTGGCCCTGATAAGTTCGAATACATCAGGGTTCTTCTTGTGTGGCATGATAGAAGAACCAGTAGTTAGTTCATTCGGAAGTTTTAGGAAATTATAATTCTGATTTGAGTAAAGCGTCACATCCATTGCAAATTTAGAAATTGTATAAGCTAAACTTGCTAAAGCTTGACTGATTAGTAATTCAGTTTTACCTCTACCGAATTGTGCATAAATAGAATTGTAACACAGATCATCAAACTCTAATAACTTAGTAGTCATCTTTCGATCAAGTGGAAACGAATTACCATATCCAGCAGCTGATCCAAGAGGGTTTTGATTATTGATTTTGCCAACTGCTTGTAATAAAATAAGATCATCTGCTAAAGCCTCTCCAAAACTTCCGAACCATAATCCAAAGCTAGATACCATTCCTACTTGCATATGAGTATACCCTGGCATCATCACATCTTTGTGAGTGCCACTCAATTCGATAAATAATTTAGCTAATGCTCGTGCATCAGTTTCCAGTGATGTTATTCTATCTCGGAAGTATAATCTAAGATCTAATAGAACCTGATCATTACGAGATCTTCCTGCATGTATCTTCTTGCCTACATCACCTAGCTTTCGCGTTAGCATAAGCTCCACTTGAGAATGGACATCTTCAACACCTGATTCTATTTTGAAATTTCCCTGAGTTATTTCTTTAGCAATGTTTTCTAGTTCTATAGTGAGAGATTTAAACTCTTCATCGGTTAGCAAACCTACTTTGCAAAGCATCTCAGCATGGGCTTTTGATCCTTGTACATCATACGCAGCTAGTTCCAGATCCAGAACATTGTCTTGGCCAATTGTAAAGTCCTCAATCAATTTATCTAGCGGTATATCTTTTTCCCAAAGTTTCATAAAGAAGTATTTCTAAAATTTTAATCCTGAGATTAGTTTAATGTAAGTGTCAATTCCTTCAGATAATTCGCTGAGGTAAATGTGCTCATCTGCTTGATGTGATCTTTCTGACTTCCCGATGCCTATCTTTAGGGTAGGGCAGTCAAAGTGCACCTGGTCTGACAAAGTAGCAGACCCAAAATGACTTAAACCCAATGCCATTCCACTTTTTACAATTGGATTTGACAAGCTGATTTTTGATGGTCGATTATTGTATGATCTCGCCTTTAGTACTGACGTGCATTGCTCTTGTATTAGATTAAAAGCCTCTTGCAAAGTATAAGCATCATTGACTCTCATGTCAATTACAAACTCACATGTATCAGGAATTATATTGTGTTGATAACCTGCTTTAATTTGAGTAACAGATTTAACAACTGGCCCAAGTACATCTGATGATAATGGAAACTCAAAGTTATTTATTGCCGCGATATCTTTCGTAGCTATGTCGATTGCATTTTTGCCATTAGGTCGTGCAGCATGGCCAGCTTCACCTTTAGCTAAGCCATCGATGACTAATAATCCTTTTTCAGAAACAGCCATCTGCATCTCTGTAGGCTCACCCACAATTCCTAAGACTACATCAAAATCCAATTTTGGTAAAACTGATTTGATTCCATTGGGCCCAAAAATTTCTTCTTCCGCAGAAGCAATTAGCACTAAGTTGAATTCCAGCTCTTTCTCATAAAAATGAGAAAAACAACTAATGAGTCCAACCAATGAAGCACCTGCATCATTACTTCCTAATCC
>CALFUQ010000209.1 GCA_937929885.1 uncultured Saprospiraceae bacterium | reverse complement strand
CTAAATCTTCTTTTGAACATATGCCTTTATTTTATCGGTTAAGTAATATCTAATTATCAGTTATCTGCGATTGTATATATAAGATACAAGCAGAATTATAAATTGTTCAACAAATATAACAACAATAATAATTTCAATATTTATAAAAAATTATACCTATAAAAGAACAATATTCTGTTAATATTCAAATGATAGAAGTTTGGGGTTGACCTTGTCAATCAACTACAATAGTAGATATCGCGGAACTCAAAGGAGGAGATACATTAGTTGTAAACGCAATATGTTCTTTTTAGATAAACTTTAACATTACTCTGTCGAAAATTCCTCTTTTAGATAGAAGTAGAGTATCGCAATCGATAAAAAAGTGGAAGTATAGAATAAATACTGGACTGGGAGTATCAACAAATTATAAAAAAGTACGAGGCAAATTTTTAAGGAGGCAAGATTAAAAAATCGCTTATTAATCTTCTCTCTCAGCTTGTGGTAAACTATAAAGCAGAAGAGGGGAGTCAAAAGTGTAAATGCAAAGAATATATTATGGAGGATTGGTAATTCTTGGTATCTAAAGAACTTTGCTAGCCCAAGACTCTCATTAATAGTCGGCATGAATTTCCACTTGTGTTCAGGCAATTGAATATCTCTCAGGTAATCGCCAGATAGGGACATGAAGACATCAATGTGTAATATGCCTCTAGTCAAGACCAATAGAAAAAGAGCAAGCCCAGCTGAATATAGTGTAAGTCTGAGGGCTCTAGATTTAGTGTGATAATAATAGACATAGGAAACAAACATCACTGCCCAGATCGCTAGACTATATCTGCTCATCATACATAATGCTAGTGCAATAACTATTGTATTAAAACTTCTATAATAAAGTCCAGCGGCAAGGAGTAAATAGTAAGCAATTACTATCCCTTCTTCACTATGAGCAAGCAACCTTACATCTACAACAATAATAGAGTAAACTAGTACTGCTAGAGGTATAAGAGCTAATGCAGAATTACTGCTGTTATTCGATTTGCTGGAGAAAGCAGAAAGAGATAAACAACCTAACCCTATCATAAGGTAAGTGACCCATCTCATATCAAAATCAAATAGCTCAGAAGGTATAAATGGAAGCCACATAGCAGGCAAATAGATCGGTTGCATACCTCCCCAGATCTCAGGTATAATATGATAAGGGTTCTCTCCAGTGATAAAGCGACCAGTCATTATATCCATAATTGGTAGCATATCTGCAATCTTATAATCTATAGGGTGGTTTTTAAAGATTTCAGCTACATATGGTGCACCAATACTGAAGAGTATGATTACACCTAATGCATATGTATAACTAGGTAGATTTAGTGTTTTTAGTTTTAGGCTAGTGTTTCTTCTTTCTTGTGGCAGCAGAATAATTATTCCAATCAATAAACCAGAAATGAGATATATCCAAGATGCAGCTTTGGGATGCAGATATTTGAGTAGAATATCGTGCGAAAAAACTTCTATCAATACAAGGAAAAACAGCGTTATGCTGCGAGTAATAGTTTTTCTTCCCAAAAAAGGTGTTATTCGTTTAAAGTTGATAGACTAAAGTCCAGTATTGTAACGCTTCTAATATATAGAATGTACTTAAGATCGACTTTATTAAATTCAAGAAAAACGTTTTTCTGAGTACAGCTTGACCCTAATTATTGAGCTTGTAAATTCATGCCAGATGAAAGTTTGTTTCAATTTTTGGTTATTGATGTTTTCCTATTTCTCGATTAATGCCCAGATCAGCGGGTTAATTACAAATGAGGATGGTGAGCCATTGGCGTTTGCAAGTATTTATATCCAAGGCACTTCTATCGGTACTACATCTAATCTTAGCGGAGAATATGAAATCCAGCTTCCTGATGGTAGTAGGACTATAGTATTTCAATATATAGGATACGAAAACGAAATTCTAGAACTCGAATCTGACCTCAAACAACAAACACATAATATAGTTATGGTGTCTGATAGCTATGATCTTGATGAGATTGTAATAGCTGCGGATGCAGAAGATCCAGCATACGCAATTATGCGTAAGGCTATAAGCAAAAGATCATATTATAAAAATTTAATTAAAGGTTTTAGTTGTGATGTCTATATCAAGGGAAATCAAAAAATATTGGATGCGCCCGAAAAAATATTAGGGCAAGAAATAGGAGATCTAGATGGAGCTTTGGATTCTACTCGCCAAGGGATAGTCTATTTATCTGAGTCAATTTCTAAATATTATTATAGTGCTCCAGATAACTACAAAGAAGTGATGGTGTCTTCTATAGTCAGTGGAGATGAGCAAGGATATAGTTTCAATACTGCCAGTGAAATGAATCTTGATATTTATGACCAAACCACAAATCTTGGTATAGGGAGAGATATGGTTTCCCCAGTTGCAAGTAATGCGATGTCATACTATCGCTTTAAGCTAGAAGGCGTCAGTATGGATAATAATGGTAGATTAATAAATAAAATAAAGCTGTGGCCAAAAAGGAAAAATACTGCTGCTATCGAAGGGTACATTTATATTGTTGAAGATTTATGGAATGTTCATAGTATCGATTTTACGATCCTGCCAGAGGCTTCTCAAATATATTTCATGGATACGCTTAGGTTGGAGCAAGTTTTTGTGCCTATTGCAGAGCCAGATGTCTGGGTTTCATTTACGAGTAAAGCGACTTTTGATTTAGGCATTATGGGATTTAAACTCAAGGGTTATTTCATAGGAGTATACAGTGATTACCAATTAAACCCAGATTTTGAAGAAGGGTTTTTTACCAATGAATTATTAAAAGTAGAAGCTGAAGCTAATCAGAAAGATTCTATCTATTGGGAGGAGGCGAGGCAGGTGCCACTTACATCGGAAGAGGCAATCGATTATGTGCGGAAAGATAGCATCTACGAAGTGCGTAATTCTACTGCTTACCAAGATTCCGTTGACAAAATTGCTAATGAGTTTGGGTTTGGAAATTTATTAGGTGGCTACACATATCGTAAGCGCTCTAAGAAGCTTTCAATGACTTTGGAATCTCCATTATCCAGTATTGGGTTTAATACAGTCCAAGGTTATAATGCTAATGTAAGACTGAGGTATTTTAAATTCTTGAATGAAGAAGACACTAAGTATTTACTCTTTTACCCCAAGATCAATTATGGCTTATCTGAGAAAAAAATAAGAGCAGATTTTGTTTTTAATTACAGATTTAACAGAGTTACTGATGCATTAATCGGAATCAGGGGAGGGAATGACATTGTACAATTTAAAGAAACCCCTTTAGGAATTTCGGAATCTTGGAACACTATATACTCATTATTTCTAAAAGAGAATTATGCAAAATATTATGATAGAAAACGATTCACGATTTATGGACAAGGCGAAATTAGCAATGGAGTATTTATACGGACTGGGATAGATTTTACACGTCGTAATTCATTAATTAACAACACAGATATTTCATACTTTAATAAAGAACAATCTTACACTCCAAATAATCCTATACCAGCTATTCTTGGTGGCGATCCAGAAATCCTAGATGCTACCATATTTAGTTTGAATATTAGACTAAGAACTAAGCAACAGTATTTAAGTTACCCAGACCGACGTATTAAGCTTCCATCTAAATATCCAGACTTTTGGATTTATTATAGACAAGGATTTCCAACTTTGGGCGGCGATGTGAAGTTTTCTCATCTTGCAGCTAGTATTATAGATGAGATGTCGTTTGGAACGAGAGGAGAGTTTCAGTATACTATTAATGGAGGTAGTTTTTTTAATAAAGGAGAGACCTCATTTGTAGATTATAAACATTTTAACGCTAACCAACTAGATGTAGCTAATCCTGGTGATTATAGATCTAGATTTCTACTGATGCCTTATTATTACTACAGCACTCAGCAGAATTACTTTCAGGTTCATTTACAGCATCATTTCAATGGGTTTATTTTAGATAGGTTACCAGGATTTAGAGAGTTAGGTTGGCAACTTGTGCTCGGTGCAAAGTATTTAAAAACTACGGAGTTTGATAGCTATGCAGAATACCATGTTGGTTTAGATAATATTGGGTATAAACTTTTCAGATTATTTAGAGTAGATTTTGTGTATAGGCCAGTTGACGATTTTAACAAAAAGTTTGGAGTTGTATTAGGCTTAAAACTTTAAATTGTGATTGTATGGATACCGAGAATTCAAACCCATCTAATCTAGAGTACCAAGAGGATATTAGTATCTTTTGGAAAGCCCTCAGTTTTCTAATTCCTCTTGCTGGAATTGTTATTTACTTTTTTCAAAAAAATAAAGGAGCCACATTAAAAGCTAAATCTGCAATTACTGCTGCAGTAGCAGGTATGATACTTAATGTTTTGTTGCTTCTAGTTCAGAGTAGTTTTTAATTTTCACTACTAATTCGCCCCATCAAGCTTTATACTTTCCTTTTTCAGAGATCTATTTATTGATGATTTAGTCTGTCATTCGATTATTTCTAAAAAAACTATAGAATCCGTAAGCGAACTTAGGATTCAATAGATTATATATGTGTACCGACAAATTATACGATGAAAAATATCTTTAAGGTTCTTTTTCTTACCCTTTTAATCAGTTCTTGCAGAGAAGATCTCATTACAGAGTCTACTGTTGTAGATGAGCCGATTCCGACTAATACCTATTTATACGAGTTTGGCGTATTTGGGCTAGTAGTAGATGAAGATGGAGAGGCTATAGATCAAGCCCTGATAACAGCTAATGGAATAGCTCAGATGTCTGATGACAACGGTTATTTTGAATATGAAGAGTTAGATGGGAGTGAAGAAGGTGTCTATGTATCCGCCGAAAAAGGAGGTTATGTAGATGGGGGTGTTTTAGTTATACCTAATGAGGATAATACTCAACAAATAAGAATTGTCTTGATAAAAGATAATTCCTCGACATTAATTGCAAACTCAGATGGAGGTAGCTTATCCTTACAGAATGGGAGTGAAGTAATTATACCAGCTAATGCATTTGTAACAGATGGAGATATTAATGTAAGCGCTTACTTTATCCCTAGTACAAAGGAAAACTTTGATGAAGTATATCCTAGTTCTTTTGTTGGTAAAGATGCTGATAATGTAAATCAATACTTAAAGAGCATAGGTGCAGTCTCAGTAGAGTTTACTGATGACAATGGAAATGAGATAAAACTCAATGATAATGTGGAGGTAATGCTCCGTCTCCCAATCCCGCAAGATGCTAATACTTGGCCAGATGAAATTAGACTTTGGTCACTTAATGAATCAACAGGATACTGGACTGAAGAATCATCAGCACAACGAGTAGGTGATTTTTACGAAGGAAGTGTCGATCACTTTAGTTGGTGGAGTGCTTGCGAACCAGAAAACCCTATAGACATGTGTTTCAGCATTAAAGATGAAGGAGGGCAACCATTACCTAATCTCGAATTATTCTTCTTGTCTTGGACTACAGCTTCTATACAGTCTGGCTTTACAGATGATGAAGGTGTCTTTTGTACCACTCTCGGTGAAGGGGAGGATGTTATTCTATTTATACCTGACGAATGTTCTTTTGCTTTACATGATGAGAATTTCACTGTTTCTTCCGAGATAACTGAAAAAGAGATTATAATTTCTTCTTTACCGACTCCTGTGCGTTTCGAAGGAGTGGTAAGGACATGTGATGGTGATGAAGTGCAAGATGGATATCTTTCCTTTGATTTTGGATATGATAGAAGGGTTGTGCAAGTTGAAAATGGGGCATATTCTTTTACAAGTTATTGTAGCTCACCCGACGATGGAGTTGAAGTATTCGCTGTCGATAGGAGTGACTTTAGTACTTCGATGATCACCATTGATGTTAGCTCTAATGTGACAAGTTATGTCAATGATATTACCCTCTGTGAGACATTGGAGACTTTCATGGTATTTAACAATCTCACGCAAGGTCGAGAGATCTTAATTCCAAATTGTGAAGCATTAAAGAATCCAGTAGAGACTTTAATACGAGCTCTTGAACCTAATTCGTCGGAGAATGTATTGATAGGAGTTGAAGGATTTACAGAAGGAGAATTTGGGGCAAACCTAGTAGGACCTTTTTCAGAGTTTGCTGGCGCTGAAGCATTTCAAACAACGATTACTTCTTATCAAAACGTAGGAGGATTTGTCGTAGGAACTTTTGAAGGCGTGACAGATCAAGGGGATAGTGTTGTAGGTGAATTTAAAGCACTAAGAGTAAAATAGTGGAGGACGGCAAGCTCATAAAATATTGTAAGAAAGGAGAGTCGAAATATCAACGCGCTCTACTGGACAAGTACAGTGCTCAATTGATGGGGGTGGCTAGGAGGTATGCTTATGATAACTCAGAAGCGAAAGACATCCTACAAGATTCATGGATAAAAATATTTAAAGCACTAATGAGTGAAAATTATAAGGAGGAGGGTAGGCTAATAGGATGGATGTCGAGAATAGTAATTAACTCAGCTTTAAAAAGCAAGGCAAAGAATGAAGCAAGAATAGTCAAGATAGAGCGTATTAAAAATGCAAGTATAGATCATGACGAACCTACTGTAGTCGACTCAATGACGGTTAATAGTATTCTAAAAATTATTGATAATCTATCACCACCCAGTAATCAGGTATTCAAGCTTTTTGTAGTAGATGGTTTTAGGCATAAGGAGATTGCTGAGTTGTTAGGCATTGCGGAGAGTACATCACGAGTACACCTAACTAATGCTAGAATAAAAATCAAAAGTTACTTCCCAAATTTCCAAGAACTGATAAATACTAAATAATGGAGAATTTAGAAAAAAAGATAAAAGACAAACTCCAGAACAACGAGATCAGTGTTGATACTAATGAACTTTGGAGTGAGGTGTATCCTCATATCAAACCAAAAAAGAATAGAAGGGCATTTGTATTTCTACTATTCGGCTTCCTTTGGTTGACGTCTTTGATAGGAGTGGCATATTACTTTAGTCTTCCAAATGATGAGTCTGTGATTATGGTTGAAGAGGG
>CALFUQ010000208.1 GCA_937929885.1 uncultured Saprospiraceae bacterium | reverse complement strand
GACTGATGAGATAGTGAAAGAATTGAGAGAGAGCAATTTTGACCCTAAGGATGAGGCAGATCTAAAGACCATTTTACAAGTAGCAGATTTGGTCAAATTTGCAAAAGCAAAACCATCAGGAGAGATTCATGAAGAGTTTTTAAATACTGCTTTTTCTTTTGTTAATAAAACTAAATTAGAAGAGAGTCTTTTACAAGATGAAAGAAGGTCTTCAGAATCATTAACGACCAAAACTTCTATGGCTCCCGCTAATACATCAGATGTAAGGCAAGAAGGTCAAGAAGAAAATGTAAACCAACTATTGCCTTTGCAGCATGATTTTGCTGGTTTTTGGAGAAGATCAATTGCACACCTCATAGACATAAATCTATTCAGTATATTATTTATGGCATTATACTTAGGAGCATTTATTGTTATTAAGTTAGAGGAGGGAGAACTTACAGCTGGTAAAATAATCTTAGGAGTATCATGTTTGTTTATATCAGCAGTAATCTACTATGCATACCCACAACATAAGTTTAGGAAGACTATAGGGAAAAAGTTACTAGGGATAGAGGTTGTTAATGTCGAATATGGAAATATTTCATTTATGCAGAGTATTGGGAGAATTATTATTAGACTCTTGTCACATGTGTTGATTTTACTTCCGTATCTATCTTTTTTCTTCACAAGGAAAAAGCAAACAGTCCATGACTTAATGGCAAAAACAATAGTCATCAAAAAAGATAAAAAAGAGGGTTATCAAGATTTATTGGATGTAGATATAAATCGTAAGTAAGTTTAATGAGCTTCTTCAGTAACATAGAATTTTTAAATCCAGAGTTTTTATTACTCTTACTTGCAATTCCAATCATTGCAGCATGGCAATGGTATAAAAAAGTTGATCATGATGTAAGCTTCACCTTGTCGAGTCTGGAGTCAATTTCAGATATTACAACATGGAGAAGCTGGGTGCATAAGTTTATTCCACTTTTGAGAGCACTTGCATACACATTCATAGTTCTAGCATTAGCAAGACCTCAGATTACCCTAAAGGAAGAAGAAGTAAAAGCAGAAGGTATAGATATCATGATGATCATGGATTTATCGAGTAGTATGCTTGCGCAAGATTTTAGACCTGATAGATTATCAGTTTCTAAGGAAGTTGCAAAAGCATTTGTAGATAAGCGAGAGTTTGATCGTATGGGATTGGTGGTGTTTGCAGGAGAAAGTTTTACGCAGTGCCCCTTAACTACTGACCATAGGGTGGTTAAAGATTTTCTAGATAATCTGCAGTGTGGTTTGTTGCAAGATGGGACAGCAATCGGGATGGGCTTAGCAAGTGCAGTTAATAGGCTTAAGGATAGCGAATCAAAAAGTAAGGTAGTCATCTTACTTACTGATGGTGTAAATAATGCAGGGTATATTAAACCACTTACTGCAGCAGAAATAGCTACTGAATATGATATGAAGGTTTACACAATTGGTGTTGGAAGTATGGGGCAAGCGCTATCGCCTGTAAGCCGGAGAAGCGATGGTAAATATATCTTTGGGATGGCGCGAGTAGAGATAGATGAGCAGTTATTAAGAGAAATATCTTCTATGACAAACGGTAGATATTATCGTGCAACTAACGAGCAAAGTCTTACAGCTATCTACGACGAAATAGACAAACTAGAGAAAACTGAAATTGAAGTTTCTACTTTTAAGAGATATAGCGAAGAGTTTAGAAGGTTTTTATTGTGGGGTGTAGGATTTCTGTTAGTTGAGATTGTATTGAGATTATCAATTTTAAGATCATTGCCATAGATGTTTAGATTCGAAGAAATATCATATCTCTATCTGCTAGCAATAGTGCCAGTACTGGTCTTTACATATTTTCTATATGTGCTTTGGGTAAAGAAAGATAGATCTAAACTGAGTGAGGATAAACTGTTTTCGCAATTAGCTCCTGGATTCAGCTGGCCTCGCAAATATTTAAAATTTGGATTACTACTTTTTTCGCTTGCGTTTCTATTAGTTGGATGGGCGAATCCTCAGTGGGGTAATAAAAAGGAAAAAGTAAAAGCTAAAAGCTCAGATATTTTCATCGCGCTGGACATATCTCAGAGCATGATGGCGGAGGATATTTCTCCTAATCGTCTTGAGCGAGCAAAAAGATTAGCAATTAATATCGTCAAGAGCCTTAAAGGAAATAGAATAGGTCTAATACTTTTTGCAGGAAATGCATATCTGCAGATGCCACTGAGTAGTGATTTTACAGCTGCCCAGATATTTATCCAAAGTGCTAACACAAATCAAGCAGGGACCCAAGGAACAGCCATTACAGAAGCCATTGATCTTGCTCAGAGAGCATTTGAAGATGATGTACAATATCAACGGGCACTAGTTATAGTTACAGATGGTGAAAACCATGACGAAGAAGCAATAGCCAAAGCTAAGGAGGCAAGAGACAATGGATTGGTAGTATTTACTGTTGGAGTTGGGACAGAAGAAGGAGGATATGTGCCATATGAAGAGAGAGGTAGAGAGCAGTTTAAAAAAGATAAAGATGGGGTTGCTATTAAAAGTAAACTGAACTTAAATTTGCTGCGCGACTTATCTGATGCAGGTAATGGAAAATATTATCTTATACAACAAGGAGATAAGATAATATCAGAACTAAAATCAGAAATCGAGAGGATAGAAAAACAAGAAGTAGAGCAACGATCTTTTTCTGAGTATGCAAGCTACTTCCAGTATTTTTTAGCGTTTGGGTTGTTGCTTTTATTAATTGAATACTTGATCAATAATAATTCATCTGGCAAGGTCAGGAAAAGTATAATCGATATATGATAAGATTTATAATTTCTTTCAGTTTGCTATTTTACTCGCTGAGTATATTCGGTCAGACTTCTCATAAGCTACTGAGAAGTGGCGATAAGAATTACCAGTCACAGGACTATGCATCAGCAGAAGAGAGTTATCGCAAATCTTTAGAAAAAGAAAAATCTCATAAAGGGAAATACAACCTAGGAAATACGGTCTATAGTCAAGATAGGCATGAAGAAGCTATTCAATACTATGAGGAGGCAACCTCACTAGCAAAAAATGATGATGAAAAAAGTAATGCTTTTTATAATCTTGGCAACGCACAGTTTAAAAACCAATTGCTAGAAGAAAGCATAGAGTCTTATAAGCAATCATTAAGATTAGATCCTTCGGATGCTGATGCGCGCAAAAATTTGTTTTTGGCAAAAATGGCTAAGCTCCAACAACAGCAGCAAGAGCAGGAGCAGCAGCAAAATGATCAACAACAGAATGATGAAAATCAAGATCAGCAAGAACAAGAAGACCAGCAAGAAAATCAACAACAGCAGGAAAACCAAGATCAGCCTCAACAGCAAGGAGAAGAAAACCCAATAGAAAACGATCCTAAAGAAGAACAGACTCAGCAAGAGCAAAAGCTAAGTAAAGAAGACGCTGAACGACTACTACAGATTATAGAGAATGAAGAAAAGAAAGTACAGGAAAAACTAAAAAAGGTATCTGGTAAAAGAAACAAACCAGAAAAGGACTGGTAATTAATTTATAATGAAACGTATCCAATTATTTATTTTGTGTTTTACGATGATATCAAGTGTCTGCTTATCTCAAGATGATGCAGTGATGAAAGTGGAAATTAGTAGTGATACAATTTTAATTGGGAATTACATCCAGTTAAAATATACAATTGAAAATGCATCAGGAAATTTTGAGATGCCAGAGCTAGAAGGATTGATATTGGTATCTGGACCTAATACTTCTTCTAGTATGAGTATGTTTAATGGCGCAGTATCGCAAAAAGCAAGTTATACAATTTTTCTGCAGCCAGTAGATATCGGAAACCATCATATAGGGCCTGCGTATATCGAGACGGAATCTGGAGTCTTAGAATCTCAACCCATAAGCATTACAGCAATCGATAATCCTGATGGCATACAGCAGTCTCCTAATTCGTTAAAGTTGCTGGAAGAAGTGTATTCAAAGGATTCTGCTGGAGTCACAAAAAAGAAAAAAGTAAAGCGATTTAAAATATGATCAGAGGATCGTTAATGTACCTTTTGCTCTTTTTTGTGTTCCCATCTATTGTGAATTCGCAAGAGGTTAAATTCTATGCTTCTACAGATGCAAAAGAGATAGTTCAAGGTAGTTATGTAGAGATTAGTTTTACGTTGGAAAATGCAAAAGGTTCTAATTTCAGACCACCATCTTTTACAGGATTTAAGGTAGTCAGTGGTCCTAATCAATCTTCACAAATATCAATTGTAAATAATAGGCGGAGTGAGAAAATAAGTATAGGATACACATTAGTTGCGGAGGCTTTGGGTAATCAGAGTATCGGAGCTGCTACCATAAATGTCAATGGCAAAAACTATAAAACAAAACCTAAAACGGTAAGAGTTGTCAAGGCTAGCACTAAAATAACCAGTGAACAAAATCGAATTTTTATTAAACTAGAGCAATCTGATAGTGTAGTTTATAAAGGCCAACAAATTACATTAAAGTACGTCCTCTATACCACCAAAGATGTCAACTCCGCAGACTTCAGGACTGAAGAGGCGTTTGATGGATTCTTTGTTAATCGGATAAGAAATTTCAGAGATAGGGCACAACGTGTTGTCGTTGATGGGGTGCAGTACACCAAAAAGACACTTAAGACTTATGCCTTATTTCCTCAGCAATCTGGTGATTTTAAGTTTGATCCAATTCCAGTAACCTTGGGTATCCCAGTAGAAAATGCTAGGAAAGGTTTTTTCTTTTCTACAAGAGTCACAAGAGAAAATATCACAGCAGAGGGTGGTGAGGTAAAGGTCCTGCCGACACCTGCTAATGCTCCAGTATCATACTCAGGAGCAGTCGGAGATTTTACTATCACTACTAGTATTAATAAACGATCGATAACAACTGATGATGCATTGACAATGCGTATGCAAATCTCTGGTAATGGAGATAGTAAATTCTTAATTGCACCGATACAACCAGAAAATAAGGATTGGGAGATTTACGATCCTAATATGCTTAGTGAGGAAACAATAGAGCGAGGAGATGCTGTCATGACAGTCAAGAGCTATGAGTATCTCATGGTGCCTAAGCGGAAAGGAAAATTGAGTGTAAGACCTGAGTTTAGTTTTTTTAAACCTGATAGTGCAGTTTATGTCACTATTTATGGGACCCCTGCTCAAGTTAATGTTGTACAAGGTTCTGGAGACTCTACCTTAGAAGGAGTGAGAGAGCAAGAAGCATTAGCATTCGCTCCGATAGTTAGCAGTACAAAGCTCAGTGCAAGAGGAAAGTATTTTATGTTCTCTCCTGCTTATTGGGTTTGTATGTCATTACCAATACTTGGGATGCTTGGAGTCTTTGTTTATAAACGAAAGTTGATCAAAGAAAATAATATTGATCCTAATCTAAAACGAGAATCAGAAGCTGAAAAAATTGCCAAACAAAGAATGAGCAATGCACAAACTCATATGCAACAAAATGATTCTAAAGCTTTTTATGCCGAAGTTAATGACG
Organism: uncultured Saprospiraceae bacterium; assembly: GCA_937929885.1. Lineage (GTDB taxonomy): Bacteria > Bacteroidota > Bacteroidia > Chitinophagales > Saprospiraceae > CALFUQ01. Next base: position 1,833 of record CALFUQ010000208.1, on the reverse strand, counting down.
CATTATATGGTTACGTATCGGACAAGTTATTCATACCAGCGGCTGACCTATCTAGATCTAATATTAAGGCAAAACTCATAGAAAAAGGAGTCGCTGCAGAACCAGCAGACTCGTATGTCTCACTATTAGATAAAGTTCAGATGTCATTGTATGCAGGTGGCGATACTAATATGGCCGCTCTATACGAAGAAGCTGTCAAGTCGATTACAGAAATCGATGCTTTCTTTTAAAAAGCATTTAGGCTTAAAACATTTAAAGGGTTACAAAACATACAATAAGTTTCTACAATCCGATTTTGCTTAGTCAAAACCACCTTTCTACAACCCCAATGAAGAAAGGCTTATTAAGTACTCACTCTTCATTGAAATTAGTCTACCTGCCGCTGGCAGGAAGAGGGTAGGGGTGAGGAAAAATACCATAATGCTAAATCACTATCAACATATAAATATTTACATTTACATTCAATTTATAAAGAAGCAAGATGGCGTCAAGAACGAAGATCAAAGAACTACTACAATCAACAGATTATAACAAAGAAGTAACAGTCTCAGGATGGGTAAGGACATTTAGAAATAATCAGTTTATAGCATTAAATGATGGTTCTTGTCTTAAGACTATGCAAGTAGTAGTAGATCGTGAAAACACCGATGAGGCAATGCTCAAAAGAATCACAACAGGTGCCGCTATATCAGCAACAGGTAAGTTGATAGAATCTCAAGGCAAAGGACAGACGGTAGAAATAGCAGCCGACACTATTGAGATCCATGGAGATTGTGATCCAGAGACTTATCCTTTGCAACCTAAGAAGCATAGCTTAGAATTTCTTAGAGAGCTACATCATCTAAGATTTAGGACGAATACATTTGGTGCTATATTTAGATTAAGAAATTCCATTGCTTATAGTATCCATAAGTTTTTTAATGAGAGAGGATTTGTTTACATCCACTCTCCGATAATCACTGGATCTGATGCAGAGGGAGCAGGAGAGATGTTTCAGGTGACTACACTTGATTTAGATAATGTCCCATCCGAAGATGGAGTAACAGATTACAAGCAAGATTTCTTTGCTAAGAAAACACACTTGACAGTATCAGGTCAGTTAGAGGCAGAGTTAGGAGCATTGGCGTTAAGCGATGTTTATACTTTCGGCCCTACCTTCAGAGCAGAGAACTCTAATACATCTAGACACCTGGCAGAGTTTTGGATGATAGAGCCAGAGATTGCATTTGCAGATATCAATGACAATATGGATCTAGCAGAAGCCATGCTTAAGTATGTGATCCAATACTGCATGGACCACCATCAAGACGATCTAGAATTCTTAGAAAACAGATTAGTAACAGAAGAAAAACAAAAACCACAGAACGAAAGATCTCCGATGCCTCTTCGAGAGAAGCTGCAGTTTTGTATGGATAATGATTTCGAAAGACTGACCTACACGGAAGCAATCAACATCCTTCTAAATTCGAAACCAAATAAGAAAAAGAAATTTAAATTTCCGATAGAAGGATTCGGTGCAGATCTTCAATCTGAGCATGAGCGATTTTTAGTAGAAAAGCATTTCAAAAAACCAGTAATCTTAATTGACTACCCTAAAGAAATCAAAGCATTCTACATGCGTCAAAATGATGATGGTAAAACCGTTGCTGCCATGGATATCCTATTCCCAGGTATCGGTGAGATAGTAGGTGGTTCACAAAGAGAAGAGCGCCTAAGCAAACTAGAGCAGCGTATGGAAGAGATGGACATTCCTAAAGAGGAGATGGAGTGGTTCTTGGACACAAGACGCTTCGGGACTTGCAAGCATGCTGGATATGGACTAGGGTTTGAGCG
>CALFUQ010000207.1 GCA_937929885.1 uncultured Saprospiraceae bacterium | reverse complement strand
AGTAGGCTCTACGCCCCAAGCTCGCTCTGCTAAGGAGAGCATTTTGGGGAAGACCATATACTCCAGCTTTTCAGGACTTGTAATAGTCTCGCTCCATATTTGTCCTTGTATTCCTTTAAAGTTTTTTCTGCCTTCTGGTGTTAGTCTTACCTTGTTGTCAATGTCTTCTTGTTTGAGCAGATTTCCATTTTTGTCATACTTGGCATTTGCAAATATGTCTAGAGGTATCACATCAAAGGCAGACATTGTCGAAGTCCATCCTGACCAGCTCAGACCAGTCTCTTCTGGATCTTTGCTATAAGCCATGTCCATATATAAACTTGCGGAACTGCAAAAAACTATTTCGTATCCTGCATTGGCAAGTTTGTATGCCATATCTTCTCGGCCCCAACCCCATACAGCATTCCACACATATGGAATGTAAGCCTGTCCAATCATTTCCTCATTCAAGACTGTGCCTTCATGTGCATCTTCAGAATGCTCAAGCACAATCTCTTCCCACCCTGCCGTATTAAGGCCCTTCTTGTCCATGATAACTTTAAATCTTTTCATGAAGTAGGCGTGCAAGTCATCTGTATGATTCACATCAGAATTGTTAGCTAGGAATTTTTCGCAAACTGGAGATTTTTGCCAAGGACCATATGGGAGTTCATCCCCGCCACTATGAATTGTAACTAAAGGAACCTCTGCTTCTTCAAAAACATTAACTACTTCTTCTATTACTTTTTCGACAAAATCATATGTTGATTCTTGACAAACGCAAACTATGTTGTCACTAAAATTTTGCGCTGAGCTATATTCAGATTTATCATCGAAGTCATGGAGTAAATATTTTTTCGCTTCTGCTTCATTACCTAGCTCCATATACTTTTGATATCTAGAGTTCATAGATTTAATTGCTGCTCGAGCGTGACTAGGTATATCGATTTCTGGGATAACCTCTATGTGCCTGTTATGGGCATACTGCAATATCTCTATAAATTCTTCTCTCGTATAGTAACCAGTCCCAACACTTCCTTCTACTGTCGGTCCAGAGCCGTAGTGAGGTATTAGGTTATCTAGTTCGTCAGTGGTATGTCCTCGTTTGCCTCCTACATCGGTAAGTTCAGGCAAGTCAGGAATTTCGATTCTCCATCCTTCATCATCTGTAATATGAAAATGAAATTTATTGAGTTTGTACTGACTCATGAGTTCTAGAAGTTTAATCACAGTTTCTTTAGAGTGAAAATTTCTAGCTACATCTAGATGTACTCCTCGATATGAAAATCGTGGCTCATCTATAATTTCACATTGTCTAATTTTGATAGGTTTATTTTGACCATTAATATGGATCGGGTCTATGAGCCCCACAAGACTTTGCAAGCCATAGAATATCCCTGCTTCATCTTTGCCTGTTAGTTCTATCCCTGTTTCGGATACTTTTAACCGATATGATTCTGCGGGCCCATTATGTCCTAGTGATATATTGACATTTGAGCCTTCTTTAGTTTCTGATGTAGTGATGCCATACTTCTCTTTAAATAATCTATTGGCTATGTCAATTTCATTTTGTAGGAAGGCTGGAGCGTTTATTTTTAGATTACTTAATTCAAAAGAGTCTTGATCATATGTAGCCTTCTTAGGTCTAGGAATAAATGGACTTAATTGTTCTTTTGGAATAAAACTGGGAAATGTATTTTCGTCAAATCTAGTCTGTGGATTTGGTAGTGGGAGATCTGCTAGAATATTTTTATCAATCCCTTCTACTTTAACATCATTAATTATTATCGGTTCTCCATCACCTATGGTCAGATAAATACCTCCTGGAGCATCACTTTGTCGTTGTATAACAACATCCAGTTTGTATGGAAGGTTAAATATTCCTTGAGGCAATTCAAAATCATCTAATGGATATAGCTTAAAAAAATCTCCCGCTATCCTTTCCATCTTAAGCCCACTAGGCAGACTTTCATAGTCGACAATTCCCATTATATGATTAAAATAAAGCGTCCAATTATTTTCTACGGGTAGTCCAGATAGCTCAAAGGAGACATCAGACGTATTGTTCTTTGTATCAATCGAGAGAACTGTCCATCCAACAGCAACCTCAGTTGATGAGTCTGATTGGCATGAAGTGAATAAAAGTATAACTGACAAAAGAATTAGTCCCGTTTTAATCATGTAGGCTTGTATTTGAATGCTAAAGTAAAAAATGATGAGTGATGCGAATATATTTATTAATACAACGGCTCCCCGTTTAAATCATGGGTAAGTATCTCACTCATATAATCTAAGAAGGGTCTTGATGCTTTAAAAGTCTTGACACATTCCTTAAGGAAGTTTTTATCCATTGCTTCTTTATCTGAGAACCGTCTCATATATATCATCTGCTTATACCGTAGTAAGTCTACTGCAGGATGGTCTTTAGGGTAACCTCTAGGCGCAGTTTTTAGTTGAGCCCCATGAAAGGTTAAAATTTTATTGATTTTTTTTGATTTCAATATTTTGCGTAGAGGCTTATCATCTTGAAGAATATTATCTCTGATGAGTTTCATATCCTTAGCATTAGGATTCCAAAATCCCATGGCTATTAATGTGTCTCCAGGAGTTACATCGTAAAAGTATCCTCCTCTGAGCCAATCCGTATCTCTTTTCATACGACCACCCATGCGAGATTTGTATGGTGTTTTATCTTTAGAAAATCTGACATCTCTATAAATCCTAAAAAGAGATTTCTTACCAGACATCGGTACTAAGTTATCACTTTTGCCAAGTTCTGTCATTAGATCTTCAGCGAAAGCTATCATGTTTTCATGCATTGCTGTATACCTCGATTTATTCTTTTCGAACCAAGGTCTGTTATTGTTTTTCTTGATGTCTTTGAGAAATTGGAAAGTAGCTTTATTGATCTGGGTCATGTAGTGCTAGTCTAAGAGTTTGTATGGATAGTTTTCTGGGATAAGAATTTGCTCTGTTTTCTCAATATATAAAAGGTAATAACTAATAAGTACAGAGATGATGAAGTAAGCTATCATAATTATTGTAGCACCTCCAAAATAATTATCCATCATAAACCATCCTCCCATTTTGTATACTAGTCCAAGACCAAAAACTAACTTAATTATCTCTGCTGGAAGAGCCAGCTTATGATTGTCCATTAAAGTAGTATAGCCAAAAATGGACAGCATAAGAAATGAAGCGTAAAGCAAAATATCAGGATATGCAAAATCAGCAATATGAACTAGCATATAAAAGATTAACACATTATGAATCGCTAATTGAAACCATGCCCAATACTGCATAGTGTTGCTTGCCTTAGTTTCATACTTAGGTCTGTTGAAAACATCTTCTACTACATCAATCGGGAGCTTATCTTTTACATCATCAGGCCTCCATCCAGTAGGCATAAACCATAAGCGGATTTTATCCCAGTAACTGCTTGTGTGCCATGCATCTTTTGCAAGTGCCCATGCATGCATAAAGTTGATCAGTAGAGGATTCCATGTACCCGCTGGCCGCTTGGTGCCATATATGGGAGTTACATCTGGCAGTTCCTCTTGGAAGGTACCAAAGAGCTTATCCCAAATGATGAAAATCTCCGAGAAGTTTTTATCAATGTAAATTGGGTTAATAGCATGATGTACTCTATGATGAGATGGTGTAACAATAATTTGCTCCAGAAACCCCATTCTATTTATCAATCTAGTATGATACCAAAACTGTGCAAAGAGATGAATAGGGGACGTGATTGCAATGACAATAGGAGGCACTCCTAAAATTGCAAGTGGGATAAGCAAAAAGAAATAAACTCCAATGAACGCAGAAATAGTCTGTCTCAAAGCACATGATAGATTAAACTCTTCACTGCTATGATGAACAATATGTCTATTCCAAAAAATATTAATCGAATGATTAAATCTATGTGACCAGTATCCTGCGAAGTCTAAACCGATGAAAGCAAGTAAATAAAGTAGGGGCGTAGATTTGATATCAAAAATTCCCATGTTATTTTCCATCCACTCATAACTAAGTATCACGATAGAAAGCCCCATTAAGCTTTTTAAAGTATTGGTCATTCCTGAGCTAAGACTAGATATGGTATCCATTGGTCTATTTACTTGGATACCTTTTAATCTAGCGAAAAGAGACTCTAGAATAATGAGAATAACAAAGCCAGGTATTGCATAGGTAAGTACAGCTGCATAAGCTTCCATGAGTGAGTTTTGTAAATTCAAGATACATAGCATTTTAAAGCTAGGCAACTTTGTCTATTTTATTAGAAAATAGGCTCAATATGCTTCATACTTTTTATCTAACTTAGTCAAGTTGCTATGATAAGAAGCCTTGCCATATTAGTTATTTGTTTTGCTTTTGCCATTCCAGCTCAAGCACAAGAGGATGATCAAAAACCATTGATCAAAAGCATCTATTTTGGAGGTGGTAGTTATCGTATCAGCGAAGACCAAGCTCAGGATTTATATGATTGGTTAGATGAGATAGAAAATATCCATATGTACCAAATCATTATTAAAAGCCACACCGATAATATTGGTAGTAAGAGTTTTAATCAATACCTATCTGAGATGCGGAGCGAATCGGCGTTAAGACTTTTGAAACAATTCCCAACTACTTTGTCTAATATTTCTATCTCAGATTATGGGGAGCAGACTCCTGATTTTGAAAATAACTCTTGGGAGGGTAAGCAGCGCAATAGGAGGGTAGATATCATCCTGTTAAAGGTTAATAGCTAATTTTATTTTAGCAAATCTATCGCTGCAGATAACATATCTAGTTGATCACTTCCGTGCAACTTTCCATCAACTACAGTTAATTCATTTTGATATAGTGCTAGTGTCGCAACGACTTGGGCGTCTAAGGCAGTTAAAGAATTTTGAAGAGATGACATAGCTTTCTCTCCTCTTGGAGAATGAGGACAATAAGTGATTGCAAGTACTTTCTTTCCTACTAACTCTCCGGATGTTGTTAACCACTCAAGAGCATTCTTGATTACAGCAGGAATGTTGTGAATGTACTCTGGGGTAGAAATAATCACAGCCTTAGTATTAGCAACTTGAGATCTAAATGTAATGACTTGTTCAGGCAATGGATTTACATCTAGTGTAACTTGGAAGAGCGGTAATTTTAGGAGGTCAAATTTTTCAAATGTGCTCTGGGGAAATACAAATTCTAAACTATCGAGCAGTTTAGAATTTGCACCGTCTATTGCTGCAGAACCACAAAGCGTGAGTATTGACATTTAGTTAGATGTTAACTTACTCTAGTGCCCACTTAAACTTCTTTTTAAGTCCATCTGGCATATTTTTGGTTCTCTTGCCACCACTTGCTTTTTTACCGTAAGGCTTTTCATCCTCTTTCTTAGGCTTGTTGTCGTCTCTTCTTTTGTTACGCTTTTTATTTTTAGACGCTGGGGCATTGTCTATAGCAGGTCCACTCTTTTTCTTGCTCTTCTTATTTCTTGATTCCTTCTGCTTAGAGTCTTTTGATTTTGCACTACCACCTTTGTTCTTCTTTCTATTGGCAAAGAACTCTTGTTTTTTTCTTTGTTTTTCTTTATTCCATTCTGCTTTTTCTGAAGCAGTCATTGGCTTGTCTGTTTGCGGAAAAGGATTGTCCTCGATTACATCTATTTTACGACCTATCAGTTTCTCTATATCTTTCACAAAAGCATTTTCTTCAGGTTCGCATATAGAGATAGCATTACCTTCTTCTCCAGCTCTACCAGATCTTCCGATTCGATGGACATAAGTCTCTGGTACATTAGGTACATCAAAGTTGACAACATACTGAAGCTTATCTATATCAATACCTCTCGCAGCGATATCAGTTGCAACTAACACCTTTACTTTTCCCTCTTTAAATTGCTGTAATGCTTTTTGCCTTTGATTTTGAGCTTTATCTCCATGAATAGAAGCAGCATTGATATTTTTCTTTTTAAGATTCCTCGCAATCCTATCCGCACCATGTTTAGTTCTAGAAAAAACTAACACCTGGTTTAAGTTTTTCTCATTGATGATATGCAAAAGCAAATCATTTTTAGACGTACGGTTAGTATAGTACAAAGATTGATTAACAGTCTCTGCAGTTGACGAAGCTGGTGTGACTTCTACCTTTATAGGATTATTAAGGATAGTATTAGATAGCTTAACAATATTGCTAGGCATCGTCGCCGAGAAAAATAATGATTGTCGTTTCTCTGGGAGTAGGGCAATGATTTTTTTGATATCATTAATAAAACCCATATCCAACATTCGATCAGCTTCGTCCAGTACGAATAGTTTGATCGTATCTAACTTTATAAAGCCTTGTCCTATAAGATCTAGTAATCTACCTGGAGTCGCAACTAGAATATGTACTCCTTTTTTTAGGGCAGCCACTTGAGACCCTTGCTTCACACCTCCAAAGATTACAGCATGTCTTATATCTGTATGCTTACTATAAGCTTCAATATTTTCTTCTATCTGAATAGCTAACTCTCTAGTCGGAGTGACAATCAGTGATCTCAGTGTAGGGAAATCATTACTCCCATTTTCTTTCTGATGAATCAATTGTATAATAGGAATAGAAAATGCTGCTGTCTTACCAGTACCTGTCTGTGCGCATCCTAATACATCTTTTCTATTAAGTACATGCGGAATTGCTTTCTCCTGAATAGGTGTAGGCTCAGAATAGCCTTTTTCCTGAAGAGCCTTCATAATTGGCTCAATAATCTCTAAATTTTCAAATTTCATTACGCTTCTTTTCTTTTACACGATAATGGCGCAAAGATATATAAATTAAAAACGCAATATGAGAATTACAGGTAACATAGTTGTCTACACCATGTAAAAAGCAAGATTTAACTAATATCAGCGAAAACCCTTTGCGTTAGGCCAGATTAGAGCTTATTAAACCCTTATTCGGTAGATCGTTCATAAGCAAATCCACCTGCCTTTTCCTCATCCCAGGATGTAATTTTTACTGATAGATAGACATCATCAGCAATAAGATGAGCCACTAAGTCAGTGCCTATTTGATTCTTAGGTTTACCGAGAGCATCTCTAAACGGTCTGAAGGTTAAATTATCGACTTCATCAATGGTTCCGACAGCCCACTCAGTACCTGCAGGGCTTGCATTTTTGTCGTCCATGGTTTCTGTTTTTATATTGAATATTTGGCCTCCATCATTATCTCTCGTGATCCATACATTATCCGTAATTCTATCCTGATTCGCTTCTTCTGTTGGGTCAGCACCTGCTTCTTTAGTGAAAGTCATAGTAGCACCAGTCCAAGTCAACTTTGTAGATCCTACTTCATTGATATTGATTGTTACCGATGCGTCAGCCATAACTCCATTATTGCTTGCTATCACAGTGGCTGTGATTTGTTCATTTGCAACAAATGTAAAAGCAAGTGCATCTGAAACCGTTAAATCTCCTGTGCTCGCAGCAATAGCAAGGGCTCCAACTGGATTTACATTGCTTAATGAGTAACTGATTCTCCCTTGATTAGTAGTGCCTTCTACTGTACCTATGTATGTGCCAGAAGCTTGTCCTTCATCTATCGATGTAGTAAATGGTTCTACACTTACAGTTGTCTCTATTGTAGGCTCTGTAGTTTCACCGCATGATAAAATAGAGAACATTGCTAAAGCCAGTATTGGGAATAATAAATTTTTCATAGTCGTTTTGTCTTTATTTTTTTATCTGATAGAGAAACGTATCCAGACAATAAGTTGTTTTGAATTTTTCCTATTAGAAAATCAAATCTTGATAGCTGTCGTGATAATGACTTGTCAAATTTGGGCGAAGATTACTTTTTCTTTCTTTTCTTACTTGCTTTTGCCTTTGGGTTGTACTCTAGACATTTCTTAATCCAAAACTCTAATGCTTCATCAGTTTCATAGCCTTCAGATTGCAGAAATACATAGCCTTTCATCTCTCGACCTTTTTGCTCTATAATGTCTGCACCAGCATGGTCAAGCAAAATTTCCTTTTCTTCAGGATCAACTCTACAGAGTAATCCATCTCTGAAGGTGCCAAAACACATTTTCCCATCTACCATAAAAGTTATTCCTCCCATTAATTTCTTTTCTAAGTAATCGACCTCTCTTGCAATTAAGATATTCCTCATTCTTTCTATGAGTAAGTTTTTCATGGGGACACAACTGTTTATTTATGGAAGTTACTGATAGTCTTGGAATAGTAGAGTTTAAGAGTACATCAAAAGAGGCCTTCCATTGGAAGGCCTCCGTTAAGGGTGTAATATCTCAACTGTTAAAGGGAGATATTATATATATGACGTTTTTATATATGAAACCCACATAGTTTTAATCGACTCTTCTGGGGTTTGTTATGGGTATTAATCCTTGAAGTATTGTCAAACGCAAAAATCCCAATGTGCAGATTATCATGAAAGAACTAATGTGAAATTCGTAGAAAGATCTTAATAGGATATTACATATTACAAATATTTATTATATTTAACTCACTAAATATCAATATTTTAATATGTTTTATTTTAAGAAATCAATTTTTGGGGTTCTTCTTAGTATTTCAATGATAGTTACTCTATCAGTTAATTTGACTGGGCAATGTATAGAGGATGATGCAAGCACTCTGGATGACTGGAATACAATAGGAGAAGTTTCTATCGTAGGTGATACCTCAATCTTAATAAGTACAGCAGATGGAGTAGGAGCTGAAAGCATAACTAATATTGAATTGATGTTAGGAATACCATCTGGATCATTAAACACTTTAGTCAATTCTATGTCTAGTACTGTTGGCGGAGTTAATGACTTCTTTGAAGGGTCTGCGATTAAACGCGAAATAGTTATTTGTCCTGGTACAGAAGTTTGTTTTGATTACCAATTATTTACAGAAGAGACACCTAACTTTATTACTGCTTATACAGACGTAGCGTTTGTGGCCTTAGTCAATGAAGGTTTGATGACCATTATTGATTTATTGGATCCAGCATTAAGTGATTCTAACACAGCAGACTATACTCAAGAATCTGGAAAAATGACTTTCTGCCATACTTTTAATTCCATTGATACAGGCTATTTAGCTATTGGAATTTTAGATGAAGAAGATGGAGGAGGAGTAACAGATCTGTTTTTAAATGATTTGACCTTGGATAATTGTTGCACTATAGAAGCAGAAGATATTGAGGTGAGGGACCCATGTGCATGTGGAAACCCAAATAACCTTCGATTAGATGACGGAAGATTTCTTTTTCAAGATACTCTTATAGTTACAAGTTCTTTACCTGTAACACTAACAATGAATGATGGGAATCTCCTAGATATGTTTGGGAACCCAATCCCAATTAACACATCCTTTACGCTAGACCCAGCTACTGGTGAATATAAGCTTGAAATATTTACAGAGTCAGGTGCATCTACTAATATCGAGGTATCCAATGGACTCTACAGTGCTCCTTTCATGGCTGGCTCTTGCACAGAATGCGAAGTAGTTCCAACAATGGGTGAATGGGGATTGATGAGTTTAGGCTTATTGCTGATGATATTTGGAGTTGCTAGTATAAAGCAAAGGGCATTTAATCTCAGTGAGAAATTAAGTTAATAGGTTTAGGAAAATTAATAATTTCATATAGCTCTCATATAGCTCTAAGGATTCTTCGACTAATCTCATATTGAGTTCTAAGGAGGTGTGGTTAAGCAAACTCTCTCCTAATTACTTACCAATACAAAATGTAACACATATTGATAATCAATACGTTACAACAAAAAGGTACAAATGAGGTACAGAACAGTCACAATTTGTGACTTTTACATATATTTGCACTAACATGCTTTCCCCGCTTCCCGTTAGATCAGCGTGCTTAGGGAAAGCAATTTTTTTTTATAGCCACTTCATCTACACAATTATTGCTACTCCACCAATAGTTAAATCTAACTACTCTAAAGGATCTCTAACATACATAAAGCAGTTAGGTCAATTGAAGACTAGAGGTCTTTCTG
>CALFUQ010000206.1 GCA_937929885.1 uncultured Saprospiraceae bacterium | reverse complement strand
TAAACTAAACCAATATCCTAACTGGATTCTCAATAAACGATCTCAACGTCTGTAAGAACTGTGCCCCACTAGCTCCATCTACAATTCTGTGATCGCATGATAAGGTAACTTTCATAACATTACCTACTGCTATTGCTCCATCTTTTACAACTGGTTTTTGTACGATGGTTCCTACCGCTAGGATACATGCATCTGGTGGATTTATAATTGCGGTAAACTCTTCAATTCCAAACATTCCAAGATTAGAAATGGTGAATGTATTTCCTTGCATCTCCGCTGGTTTAATCTTTTTAGATCTTGCTTTACCTGCTAGATCTTTAACTTCAGCATTAATCAAAGTCATCGGCTTAACATCTGCATTTTTGATTACAGGTACTACTAAGCCATCTGGGACAGCTACTGCAACACCTATATTCACTTCCTGGTGGACAGCAATCTTGTCGCCTAACCATGAAGCATTTATATTAGGATGCTTTCTAAGAGCTGCCGCTGCAGCTTTGATAACTATATCGTTGTAAGAAATTTTCACATCTGGATCTTCATTAATAGCTTTTCTAGCTTTAATGGTAGCATCCATATTAATCTCAATAGTTAAGTAAAAATGAGGAGAGGTAAATTTACTTTCTGCTAATCTCTTAGCTATAACCTTTCTCATCTGACTTATTGGAGCCTCTCCATACTGTACTGTTGGGTTCAGTTGGGGAGCTGCCATTGGCGCAGCTGGAGCGTGCGATGCTCCAGATCCAGTATAATTTTCTACATCTCTCTTTATTATTCTTCCGTTGTCACCTGATCCCTGTACTGCACTGAGAGGAATACCTTTTTCAGCGGCAATAGATTTAGCTAGTGGACTAGCTTTTATCTTGGTATCAGCAGAAGTTAATGAAGGACTACTCACTGCTGCTGGAGCAGGAGATGGGCTGATTGTTTCTTTAATCTGAGCTTCATCTGGAGCAGGGGCAGATTCTTCAGCAGCGGGAGCAGCAGATTGGGCTGCTTCTAGTGCAGCCTTATAATCTTCTCCTTTCTCACCGATTACTGCCAGTAGACCATCTACTGGTACTGGTCCCTCCTTAATACCTATATATAGTAGGTATCCTTCATGATAACTTTCAAGCTCCATAGTTGCCTTATCTGTCTCTACTTCTGCTAACACATCTCCTGGTTCTACTTGATCTCCTACCTTCTTAAGCCAACCTACTATGTTTCCTTCTTCCATAGTATCACTCATCCGAGGCATCCTGATTATTTCAGCCATCTTTTTTTAATTTTTATAAGCTGCAAATTTAAGGAATATCAAACTAATAGTCGACCTATGTCTAAGATTGAAGATTTACTTATATATTTTATATAATAATCTATAAAGGTGTGATCTTTAAAATTATACGTTGATTTCGCAGTTGATAGCAGATCAAATTTTATTTTTACATCAATGAAGTATTCATCCAGGATTATAGAAGATGCAGTTAATGCTTTATCACAGCTCCCAAGTGTAGGTAAGAAGTCAGCGCTTAGACTAGTGCTTCATCTGGTCAAAGAAGGAAATCAAGTAGAGGATATCGTTAACTCATTAAATAACCTAAAGGATAATCTTAAGAATTGTAAAGAATGCTTTAATCTATCAGATCATGACATCTGCGCTATATGTGCCAATGTCAATAGAAATAAAAAAACCATCTGTGTGGTAGAATCCATAAGAGATGTGATGGCTATTGAAGATACAGCACACTACGATGGATTATACCACGTCTTAGGAGGAGTGATATCGCCATTAGAAGGGATAGATGCAGATCAGCTAAGAATAGAAGAGTTGATTAATCGTATTAAGACCAATGGGGTAGAAGAGATAATAATGGGAATTAGCCCTACTATCGAAGGTGATACAACGATCTTTTATTTATCCAAGCGACTTAAGGAAACACCAATCAAAATTAGCATGCTTTCTCGCGGAGTGGCATTTGGTGGAGATTTAGAATATACCGACGAATTGACTTTAGGAAGATCAATTTTGGCGAGAGTCCCATATTCTCATAGCTTAGCTGAATAAACTCTTCAGCAAAGCCTTCATGGTCGACATAAGTGTAATTATAGTAAGTTATAATGTCAGATTGTTTCTGGAGCAAACGATCAATTCTGTCTTAAAATCGATAGGGGAACTAGCAGTTGAGGTAATAGTCGTCGATAATAATTCATCTGATAACTCTATAGAGCATATTAAATCAAGTATAGCTCATCCCATAAAATTTATATCCAATGAGGAGAATGTAGGATTCGCTAAAGCTAACAATCAAGGAATAGAACAAGCCAATGGTAAGTATGTCCTACTACTTAATCCCGATACTGTAATCCAAGAAGATACACTATCTAAGTGTTTTTCTTTTGCAGAAGCAAATAGTAAAGTAGGTGCAATAGGAGTGAAGATGGTAGATGGAAGTGGCAAATTTCTCCCTGAGTCAAAGCGATCAATTCCAACTCCTTTGAATTCGTTTTGGAAGTTAACTGGATTGTCAAAAATTTTTCCTGATTCAAAACTTTTTAGTGGTTATAATCTTGGACATATCTCTGAAGATGTTGATGCAGAAATAGAAGTACTCTGCGGTGCTTTTATGTTTATGCCAACACAAGTCGTAAAAGAAATAGGTTTGCTAGATGATGACTACTTCATGTATGGAGAAGACATCGATCTTTCATTTAGAATCTTAAGGGCAGGATATAAAGTATGGTATCTAGGTAGTAGCAGTATCATTCATTACAAAGGTCAAAGTACTCAGAAGTCAAGCCTCGGATACGTTAATACTTTCTATAATGCTATGTCAATTTTTGCTGGCAAACATTATGGTTCGAGTAGAATGCTCTTAATAATTTTAAGTATTGCAATTGGAATAAGACAGCTAAGCAGCATCCTTAAACGGGTCATTAATTTTATATTTCCTATTCTGTTTGATGCTATAATATTCTTTATTGGTTTTATACTTATAAAGAATATTTGGGAGGATTATCAATTCGGAGATGCTAATTATTATGAATCAAAAACCATAACATTAAATATAATTATATATGTAAGTGTATGGATATTAGCTATTTGGGCATCTAGATCTTATGCTCGTTACTTTAGTATCAAAGTATTTTCGATTGCTACAGCTATTGGACTATTTGCGATTTTGATTATGTATGGTCTCTTACCTGAGTACATGCGGACTTCAAGAGCGATTATCTTGATTGGGGCGATATGGGTATTTATTTCAGGCATATCAATCAGGCTAATAGTTAGATTCTTTAAAGGAGATGCTAACATTACAAACAAGAGGATTGGAATATTGGGATCAACTACTGAAACAAAACGAGTGAAAGATATAATCCATAACTCAATAGGAAATAATGTTTTTATCCAACAACTTAGTTTTGATGATCTTACTAAAGAAAATCTCGTTGCGCGAAAAGATTATCATAGGCTTAATGAAATTATTTTTTGCTTAAAAGATTTTGCAATTGATAAAGCACTCAAAGTGATGACCTATAAAATCTCAGGACTGAACTATAAAATTATTGGGGATAATAGTTTTAATATCATTGGGAGTAGCAAGAGTAATATGCTAGGAGAGATTTATGGCTTAGATATCAATTATCAAATTGCAAATGAGAATAACCTCTATTACAAAAGATGCATAGACATAATTTTTGGGTTGTTGCTCGTTCTCATATATCCAGTTTTACTTTTTAACAAAAATCTTAGGCAGGAAATAGATTTTAGTGGACTCTTACAAGTAATTCTGGGACGCAAAACCCTGATAGGTTATAACAAAAAGGATACGCAAATTGCATCCCTTCCACCGCTAAATGATGCTTGGTTACAACTTTCAAATAGTAACCTGGTCGAGCATAATTTGCATGAAATAAATACTAGCTATGCGCTTCATTATACGGCATGGAGAGATATAGTAATTTTGTCAGATAAAATATTCTAGGGTAAGCATGGATGTTAAAGGAAAAATAAAGGGATTAGCGAGCAAATACAGTAAAGATGTAATTACTATTAGGAGAGAGTTTCATCAGCATCCAGAGTTGTCTTTTGTAGAATTTAATACTAGCAAAAGGATACAAAAGATTTTAAAGAAGTATAAGATCCCCTTTAAGTCAGGATTTGCGAAGACGGGTATTGTAGTAACTATCAAAGGCAAAAACCCTTCCTCTAAGACGATTGCTTTAAGAGCAGACATAGATGCATTACCTATAAAAGAAACCAATAAGGTAAAATACAAATCCAAAAATGAAGGTGTGATGCATGCTTGTGGTCATGATGTACATACGGCCTCACTTCTAGGATGTGCACGGATATTAAGTGAATTAAAATCGGAGTTTAGCGGTACTATTAAATGTATTTTTCAACCAGGAGAAGAGTTGCTTCCAGGAGGTGCTTCCCTGTTGATCAAAGAAGGAGTACTCAAGAATCCTAAACCTAGTAGCATAATAGGGCAACACGTACATCCTCCATTAAGAGCTGGTAAAGTTGGTTTTAGACCAGGTATGTATATGGCATCGGCAGATGAGATATATGTCACTGTCAAAGGCAAGGGTGGGCACGCTGCCCTGCCTGAGAATGTTGTTGATCCAGTGTTGATTGCATCTAACTTGATTGTGAGTCTACAACAGATTGTGAGTCGCAAGGCTCCTCCAAGTATTCCGACTGTACTTTCTTTTGGTAAGATTAACTCTGAAGGAGGAGCAACTAATATTATCCCTGATATCGTCAAGTTGGAAGGTACATTTAGAACGTTCGATGAGAAATGGAGAAAAAGAGCACACAAGCTCATGAAGAAATTAGCAGAGCAAATGGCGAAGAGTATGGGAGGTACTTGTGATTTTCATATCGCTAATGGATATCCGCATTTATATAACAACCCAAAGCTTACCACTGATCTCAAAGATTTTGCCATCCAATACCTAGGAAAATCTAATGTTGTGGATCTACCTGCTCGAATGACTTCTGAGGATTTCGCATTTTATTCTCACTTGATACCAGCTACCTTTTATAGACTGGGTACTGGTAATCCAGCTAAAAACATCACATCACCAGTTCATACATCAACATTTAATATAGATGAGAGTGCTTTAGAAGTTGGTTCTGGCTTGATGGCTTGGTTAGCTATTTCTCAATTAAATTAACATATTACAGATTTATTTAATTTGTAAATTATTACTTATCAATATTTTACCTATTAAAGATATTTATAATGTATTTTTACGTACTTATACATTAAGTAATTATTTAATACGTAAAACACAGAATATCAGATGAGTAATCCTAAAGTATTGATTGTTGATGATGATAAAAGTATCAGGAGAACACTACGAGATATCCTTGAATTTGAGAAATATGTAGTAGATGAGGCTTTTGACGGGCTAGATTGTATCGTAAAAATCAAGCAAAACAAATATGATGTCATCATAATGGACATCAAAATGCCTAAAATGGATGGCATGGAAGCTATCGAGAAGGTACAGACCATAGCGTCGGATATCCCTGTGATTATGATCTCTGGTCATGGTAATATAGATACAGCAGTAGAGGCAGTGAAAAAAGGAGCGTTTGATTATATCCAGAA
>CALFUQ010000205.1 GCA_937929885.1 uncultured Saprospiraceae bacterium | reverse complement strand
GAAGAATTAAAAAAGTTTAGATATAGAGAATCAGGTAGCAATCAGTGGTTAGAAACTGAAGCTACTTACGAAAGTGCAACTTTTGTAAGTAATCTAAAAAAAGGGACTACCTATGAGTATGAGACAGCTCGAAATTGCTGTGGTGACTGGTCTAGCTTTTCTGATTCTGCGGAGTTTACCACAACAGGTGATCCAAAAGATGATGATGCTGGAGATAACGCGAACTGCCCTTTAGAAAATGTATCGGACATGCGAACATCGGCTGTAAAAGATGATTTTGCTTATATCTATACTTCTCAACCTAATGGTCGAGTTGATAATCAATTCAGGTATAGAGTGCTTGATAGTGGTGATAACTGGACGGAAACAGAAGTAAGTGATAGGCACTTTAGAGCGATTAAAAACCTACAATCTGCTACAGCTTATGAGTTTCAGGTTAACCATGAATGTAATACTGCTGATTGGTCAGGCTTTAGTGCGTCATTTATATTTACTACGACAGGCATAGCATCCGATGACGATAATGAAACCCCCACCGATGATGTGAATGATGATGATTTAGATGTCAATACAGACGCTGATTGCTTGAAGGAAGATCCTTCACAAATGAAAGCAAGTGGAATAAAAGACAACGCCGCAATTATATATACTCGCTTCCCAAATGGCAAAGTCAACAATATATTTAGATATAGAGTGGCAGGAACATCCGGCTGGACAGAAACTGGCTCAGATGATAGCCATTACAGGAGGCTAAGAGAGCTACTTGCAGGCACAACATATGAGTATCAAGTCAATCATCAATGTAGTACTAATAGCGACTCTGGATTTAGCGATTCTTATGAGTTTACCACAACAGGCATACAGGATGATACTGGCGGTGGAGATGATACAGGTGGTGAGAATGAAAACGATGAAGACGAAACGGAAATGCCACTAGATTCTAATTGTCAAAAAGAAAATACTGCAGAGATGAAAGTTTCAGGCATTAAGGATGACTTCGCTTATATATACTCTAGATTACCAAATGGCAGCGTTAACAACTTAATGAGATACCGAGTAAAAGGAAGTTCTGCGTGGACTATAACTGACGAAAGCAGTAAACACTATAGAGCTCTGGATAACTTATCTCCTAATACGACTTATGAATATCAAGTCAATCATGAATGCAGTAAAGATGGGTGGTCTGGTTGGAGTGATTCCTTTTATTTTGGAACATTAAATTTTACACTAAGTGAAACAAGGTCACGCGAGGAACCACTACCTTATGAACCTAGAAATGTGCAATTACAAATCAGCCTGTTCCCCAATCCTGCATCTGGAACCATTAATGTTTTGTTGGATACTGGACGTAAAAAAAGATTAGGTGCTAACCCTAAGGTTGAAATTATAGAGCACACAGGGAAAATAGTGAAAGCGATCAAAGTTGATGGGCAAGACGAAATTCAATTGGAAATTTCTGACTTATCTGAAGGAATGTATATACTAAGATACTTTGATGAAAGTGGCAACCGTGGGCTTACTCGTTTTGTTAAAATTAAATAATTCTCATTTTTAGAAATAACTAGGGACTTGATGTATCAAGTCCCTACCTGGTTTAGTTTTACCACAAACTAAATAGCGTAACCCTTATTCTCATTTTTATCACGAAATGGTGTTTCAAAATAAGCTTCCTATAGAGCTGAGGAGGATTTGTAATCTATTAGACATTTGTCAATTTGCACCAAAGGGGAATCCCATATTTCTAGGGTCTATCTATTGTAACAATATCAAAAATCTATTCAGGATATTTTTCGAAATCCGAGAAACAGATTTATAAGCACCATAAACACAACAAAAAATGTTATTCGTACAAAACTTTTCGATTGAAGATGGAACGCATCTAAATGAATTCTTAGAATTTAAGAATATTAATCTTCCAACAACAAAACTAAGACATGAGCCAGTTTTGCGCGAAGAAGATGGATCATATCATGTATCGATTTGTAGCGACTCAAAAGATATCGCGTCGTTAGAAGTTTTATTTAATAAGTGGGCGGTAGAAGCAGAAAACTCAGCTTCGCAAAAGCAACAGTTGAGCCTTTTAGGTAAGTTCTTTATGAGGATGAGAGCTGTTTAAAGGTCAACAATAAATCAGATCTAACTTTTTCATTATTTCACTTCAGTCATTTGGGAAGCACCTTATTTGACTGTAAAGCCATAATCCAAAAATCTATCTGAGTCTTCGCCTGATGTAATCACTTGAATAATTTCGTCTCCAGGACAGTTGCAGGCTTGACATACAGCAATACCAATATCTGCAGCTTGACTAATTGTTAACTCTTGGTATACATATCCATTGTTATCAAACCACTGTTTAATACTTTCTATATCATTATTTTGAAACTCATCATACCAAGGTTCTGAGCACTGGGTTCTTAAGTAAACCAACTCTAAAGGTGGGTCAGATTCGCAAGACAAAAAAGTCAATACTAAAACAAACAATAAGTTTCTCATTATCGGTAAAGTTATAATTCAATGATTCATATTTCAATTCAATTGACATATTTTACCCTTCATCAATTTCCAGCACCATATCATCTTGAGACACCAAAGTCTTATTCTTGAGATATATCTTCTTAACTGTCCCGTCTACAGGTGCAGTAATTGTACTCTCCATCTTCATTGCTTCTATGATGAATAGTGGGTCGTTTATTTTGACTTTGTCACCTTCTTTAACTAATACCTTAGAAAGACTGCCTTGGAGTGGAGATCCAACTTCATTAGGCCTAGTGGCTTTAAGTGCAACTTTTATTTGAGATACTAGGGCATTATCTTTTACAGAAACTGATCTCGCATCTCCGTTAATTCTGAAGGTTACATATCGATTTCCTTCTTCATTAGGTTCGCTCGTACTTAGGTATTCTATATAGATATTTTTTCCGACGGCAATAGACACTGTAATCTCCTCCCCTCTCTCTACACCAAAGAAAAATGCCTTGGTAGGTATTTTACTTACATCACCATAACTCAACCAGTGATGGTAAAACTCTTCGAATACTTTTGGATAAAGCATAGAAGACAAGAAGTCGGTATACTCATCAAACCCTTCATGATCTTTCTTGAATTTTTCGAATGCCTTTTTCAAGTTTAGCTTAGGTAGCTTAGCGTTAGGTTTTGTTTTATACGGTTTCTCTTTTTTGAGGACAATCTTTTGGAGACCCTTTGGCCACTTATCTGACCATTGCCCTAGATCTCCACGCATGAGTGATTTAAAACTATCTGGAAAATCTATACTATCTCCTCGCTTAAGGATATCATTTACTGAGTAACCATTAGAAGTCAAGAACATCGCCATGTCCCCAACAACCTTAGAAGAAGGTGTGACTTTCACTATTCCTCCTAACATATCATTGACAGCCTTATAGTTCTTCTTAATTGTTTCAAACTGATCTTCTAACCCTAATCCTCTAGCTTGTGGTCTAAGATTAGAATACTGCCCACCAGGTATCTCATGGTCATAAACCTCTGCTGTACCTGCTCGCAATTCTGTTTCAAATGGATAGTAGTATGTTCTTACATCTTCCCAGTAATCAGAGAATTCGTTTAAGGACTTTAAGTTGATCTTATTCTCTCGCTCATGCCCTTCTAGCATTGCCACTACACTATTGAAGTTTGGCTGAGAGGTAAGACCAGACATTGAGCTAATTGCCACATCTACGATATCAACACCTGATTCTATCGCTTTGAGATAGGTAGTTGATTGGATAGATGAGGTATCGTGTGTATGAAGGTGTATTGGTAAATCGACAGCTTCTTTTAACCCTCCGATTAGTATCTCTGCAGCTGCAGGTTTAAGTAACCCTGCCATATCCTTAATCGCGAGCATATGCGCTCCCGCATCTTCTAGTTGCTTTGCAAGATCTGTATAATATTGTAATCCAAATCTATTATCCTTAGTATCTAAGATATTGCCTGTGTAGCACACGCATGCTTCTGCTATAGAGTCAGTTTCTTTATTGACAGTTTCTATCGAAGTACGCATCCCTTCTATCCAGTTTAGCGAATCGAATATTCTAAATACATCTATGCCTGCATTAGCAGATTCTACAATGAATGATTTGATTAGGTTGTCTGGATATGCTTTATAGCCAACAGCATTAGATCCGCGGAGTAGCATCTGCAAAAGTACATTGGGGATCTTTTCTCTTAGCTTTTCTAATCGCTTCCATGGAGATTCTTTTAAAAATCTCATACATACATCGAACGTCGCTCCTCCCCAAACTTCCATCGAGAAGACATCATCGCCATGCTTCTTTGCAAAAGCATCTGCAGCGTTTAACAAATCAATTGTCCTCATTCGAGTCGCTAAAAGAGATTGGTGTGCATCTCTAAATGTTGTATCCGTATAAAGGATTTTATCTTGATTCTTTACCCAATCTATGAGACCTGCTCTTCCTTTTTCTTCGAGTATGTTTTTAGTACCGTGCGGGTATTTTACTTTTTTTGTTTGTGGGATTTGGGGTGTGCGTAACACGACATGATCATCGATACGCTTTACGTCAGGATTACCATTGACATTTACGTTACCAAGGAATTCTAAGATTCTTGTTCCTCTATTTTTCCATCCTGCTGCTTCCAATAATTCTGGGTGTTCACCGATATAGTTTACTGTGATATCTCCATTCCTGAAATTATCATCTTTCAGTAGTTTTAATAAGAATGAGATGTTACTCTTTACACCTCTAATTCTAAACTCTCTAAGTGCCCTATGCAATCTATCAGCACTATCTTCGACTCGGTGTCCCCATGCAGTAATCTTGACTAACATGCTATCAAAGAAAGGCGAGATATTAGCTCCAGCATAAGCATTACCTGCATCTAATCTAATCCCAAATCCACTTGCACTCCTATAAGCTACAAGACGACCATAATCTGGCTTAAATCCATTAGCTGGATCTTCTGTGGTAATTCTACATTGGATAGCATAGCCTCTGTAGCTGATATCCTTTTGTTCTCCTATTCCTAGTTTCTTGTCTCTTATATTTTCTCCAGCTGCAATTAGTATCTGAGCGCGCACAAGATCTATACCTGTGATCACCTCAGTAATAGTATGTTCGACTTGTATTCTAGTATTTACTTCTATGAAGAAAATTTCCTCTTTGTCATCAACTAAAAACTCTACAGTTCCTGCATTGACATAATCAGCAGCTTTACAGATATTGACAGCGTACTTATAAAGCTTATTTTTTGTTGACTGCTTGAGATTTATACTTGGGGCTACCTCTACTACTTTTTGGAATCTTCGCTGTACCGAACAGTCTCGCTCAAATAAGTGCACAAGATTGCCATGGTGATCGCCCAAGATCTGCACTTCTATGTGCTTAGGATCATTAATATATTTTTCTACAAAAACTCGATCATCACCAAATGCAGTTTTTGCTTCACGAGTTGCTTCTATGTAAAGCTTTTTAAGATCTTTTTTATCGTGCACTACCCTCATCCCTCGACCTCCTCCTCCTGTCGCTGCTTTTATCATGACGGGTAGTCCTATCTTCTTGGCATATGTTTCTACAGATTTCAGATCAGATAAAGCAGTCTTCGACGCTTTTACGATTGGCACTTTCGCTTTGTTAGCAAACTTCTTAGCACTTAACTTATCTCCGAGCATCTCCATAGACTCAGGCGATGGACCGATCCAGATGATGCCAGCCGCTTGACAGGCACGGGCGAATTCTGGATTCTCAGAAAGAAAACCATAACCTGGATGAATCGCGTCTACCCCATGCTCAGTCGCTATCGATATAATTCCTTCAATGTTTAGATAAGGCTTTAGGGGCTCATCGTTAGGTCCTATCTGAAAAGCTTGATCCGCTTTATACCTGTGAAGTGAAAACCGATCCTCGTATGTATAGATCGCAACGGTCTTGATATTGAGCTCTGACGCAGCTCTAAACACCCTAATAGCTATCTCGCCTCTATTTGCTACAAGGATTTTCTTAATGGGTCTCTTTTTAAACGCTCTTTTCGCCATGCCCTAAAGTTACAAATAACCAACTAGACGAAATAATTAATTGTTTTTCTTTGAAAAGAAGAAGTCTAATTAAATTTAAAGCAGTGAATTGCCTAAATGCAATATTAAATTCTTTAATGGAATATATAAGTTGCGTATCGTCGTTCAAGCTTAATTAACTACGTGGATAGGATCTTGGATATCGCTCCCTTCATTCGAAATGAAAAGGTCTTTTTAAAACTTTAAGGATAATCAACTCAAAATATTTTTTTCATTTCAGATGAGGTACGATTGGAGAAATCTCAAGGACAAATAACAATACTTTATTTTTGATTGTCTAATGTTTTCAAATTTTGAAGATCTCTCCTTCTGGTCGGGATAAAAGGCATTATTTAAACTTGTTAATAGCACCATCAACAATCATGGCAAAAAAATTAAAACTTTGGTTTGACATTGACCTAGCAAAAGATTTAGAGAAGAAAATCATAAAAGTAGAATCATCATTTAATAACAAACAATTTTTAAAAGAGGTTAAGTCTCAAATCGAACCTCTAGAATTAAAACCAAGAATCAAAGTTTTTGGTGATGCTATTCATAATAATCTACCTGGAAATTATAAATCAAAAATCACAACATTATTAAAAATCCTTGGCCCTGAAAATCCTAATGAGACTGGAATGTTCAAAGAGTATTATTGGATACTACCAATAGCTCAAATCGTAGAAGATCATGGATTAGATGATTTTAAATTGTCGACGGATGCCATGAAAGAAATCACTAAACGAAGCACTGGAGAATGGGCAATCAGACCATACCTAAATAAATATCCTAAAAAATCAGAAAAGAAAATGCTGGAATGGGCTAAGGATAA
>CALFUQ010000204.1 GCA_937929885.1 uncultured Saprospiraceae bacterium | reverse complement strand
ATACTTGAATAAAGCCAAATCTTATTTTTCTGGCACTGCTTTAGCGGCTACAGTTATTACCAATTGTTGGGTGCAAAGTCTTAGGTTCTATACCAATGCATTAGGTTATACTATTGTAGACGAAGGAGAACTTAATAGCAGTCAAAAAACCATTTTTGGAACTCATTTAGGCAAATATGTGCTACTAGGTCAAGACCGAGGATCGGTCATCAGGCTTATAGAATCATCATTGTCAGAAGCAATCCCAAACAGGATGCATGCCCGACCATGGGATCCTGGTATGTGTGTTATGGAAGCAGGAGTTGCAGATGTGGATGCAGTATATAAAAGTATTATTCGGAATAGGTTTGGTGTACTTGCCCCTCCTAGAAAGTTTGTAGTTGAAGGGCCTGAACCTCTGGGTTTAGTAGAGATGTATGCAGTTGCTATCCTTGCTCCCGCTGGAGAACAAATATTCTTGACACAGATAACAAAGCGAGAAGGAGGCACCCCACTCTGGGAGCAACGAAAAGATATCAATGTATTTCCTCTAGGCAATGTGGTGCTATCTATGGAAGAGCGCAGCACTCAGAAATTCTATGCTGATGTTTTTAATATGTATCCAGCAATTGATCTGGTTCTCAAACAGGATGATGCAGCATTCATTATGGGAGGGCATCCTGGAATGGGATTTGATATGTGCCTAATGGGCAATGGACAGTATAAATCAGGAATGGAGCAGCATATCTACCAAGAGCATAATTCAGATTTAGATTACCATACTTTTCCTTGTGACTTTAGTAAGACTGGGCTAGCATCTGCTTGTTGGCAAGGGAACAACATCCGTGGATTAGAAAATAAGATCACCAAACATGGAGGAGAGGTCATCACTAATAAGCTATTACCAATTCGAGGAAATAAATCTCCAGAAGGAATTGCCTATCGAGGATTAGTCGGCGAAATTATTGAGTTGGTTTTTTGATGTGCTGAAGTGTTGAAGCGCTGATTTTTGATTGCTTAATCTTCAAACCTACCAATCTTAGTTCATATAGTAAGTCTAATCGTACTGATACTTACCCAAAAACAATAATGGAATTGCTCCAATTAAAAATGCTGCCGCAGCATAGCCGAAAATAGTAGCATAACTTCCAGTTAGTGCATATGACTTACCGAATATATAAGGGCCAAATCCAGCACCTATTGCAAAGAATCCATAAAGGCTACCATAAATGGAAGCATAGTTTTTTACACCAAAATATTTAGAAACAAAAAATGCCATTACATCATATTCGACACCTGCTGACACTCCAATAAGACAAACAGCAAGCAAAGCCATCGTATAAGTAAGACTTGGCTGCATAAAAAGATAACATGCAAAAATTGGAACAATGAAAATGCAAAAAGCAACACCTGGTGCCCATATCCTATCCAATAAATACCCGCCTACTAATCTACCAAAGATTACTGCAACTCCTAATAAACTAGCGATGTCTACAGCATCTACTCTTTCAAATCCTTGGATCCCAAGTATAGTTTCCAGATTAGGTATAGGACCACCAATGGCAAATGATATTGGAATAAATGAAAAAGCTAATAACCAATATCTATAATCGCGGATTGCCTCTTTCAATGTGTGTCCAACTTGATTCTCAATTTTGACATCTTTTAAGTAAGGTAGCTCCTCTCTCATTTGAGATAATTTGTCCTGAACCTTAGGATCGTCGGTATCACGAAATAAAAAAAATGCTAATGGCAATGCTATCAATAAAGGTAAAAGTGCTAATGCAATATAAGCTGTTCGCCACCCATAATTCTCTATAAAGTAAGAAGCATATTGTTTAGCAAACGCACCGAATAAACCTGTACCTAAAAGTGAAAGACCCAACGCTAAACCGCGTTTTTTTACAAACCATTTATTTACTGCTTTTGTCCAAGTAATGGGCAAAGTGCCGGAACCAAACAAAGCCAACAAAATCCACAAACTAAGATAAACAGTCTGCGAACCATTGTTAAGAGCAAACGCCATAAAAGCTAAACTGAAGGTAAAAACAGATATCAATACCATTTTCCGCACCCCTATCTTATCCGTACAGTATCCAATCAGTGGGCTGGTAAATAATGCGGCAACTGAAAAGAATAATAGCGCAAGTAAAATCTGATCAACACTCCAACCGAACTCCTTTGAAAGCGGAGCAATGAATACTCCTATAGTATAAAATGGAAGCGGAGACATACCTAAACCTATTCCCATTGCAGATGAAGCAACTACAGGCCACCCAAACTTAAACTCCTTATACTCTGACATATGTTCTTATTCTTTCTAAACTAATTAATAATTATTGGACTAATTCTTATTCCTTCCTCGAAGGATGATCACTTACCTCCATATAAATACCATTGGAGTCAAATAAGCAAACTGTTCTCAAATGAATCTTGGAGTCAGGTTTTGGGCCAGGCACATACCAGTCAACTGGTTTAGTAATTACATTGGCTCCCATCTCTACTGCTCTTTCATAGACTCCCTCAATATCCTCAGATTCAATTACAAGTATGGGATCACCGATATGAACTCTATTTTTCTTTTCAGGAAAACTTTCAGTCGGAGTAGCCTCTATAAATTCTAGAAGTCCTAGCTTACCTAACTTAGGATCCTTCGCTTGCAAAATCACCAAGTGAACTTCTGATTCCTTTTCTAGTCCGAACGGAGGAAATCTTGGATCAGCCATTAATTTGTTATCATACCAAATCGTCCAGCCAAATACATACTCGTAAAATTTAGCAGAAGTAGCAGCATTCTCCACTACATAAGTTGTTCTTTTTAAGATTCCGACATCAACCATTTCTACTTTAGAAAATTTAAATTCAAGTTAGTTAATTATATTAACTATTAATTCGCTTAATTAATTAAAACCTAGAGCTCCACTACAACCTTACCACAACTTTTACCTGCCAATAAATATTTAGATGCAGCTGCAATTGATTCTATCCCTGAGAATTTAGTTTCATCTACTTTGATTTTCAAGCTTCCCTTTTGAAAAAGATTGAATAAATACTGTCGTGAATCATGATGTTTCTCTTTATATAAATGATTCATAAAACATCTAACCGACGTACCTTTCCAATACATATTCTCATACATTCTTGGGCTATGAATTTTTTCAAAACTTTCATCCGATAATTCGCTTGCGAGTCCAATCACAACTAGCTTCCCCTTCGGTGCTAAGTTTTTTAAAAAAGAATCAAAAATATTCCGACCTACAGAATCAATTGCTATGTTAATTTTGTCTTTATAATCAGTACTTAATATTCTATCTACAGATTCTTGCCGATAGTTTATTATTCTTTCACAACAATCAAGGCTCTCAAGCATTTCTACCTTTTGTTGAGACCCACAAATAGCAACAACTTTGCAACCTTTCATACAACACAGTTGAACGAGAATATGCCCTAAGCCACCAGCAGCAGCCGAGACTACCACAGTTTCGTTTCCTACAAGTTCTGCGACTTCTGTGAGAGCTAGGTGTGCAGATACTCCTGTCGGGCTTATTGTTAAGTATTCTTTTGTTGCCTCAGGAAAAGCAATAACATGTTCGGCATCAATACATTGATATTCTTGATAAGCAGTTCCGACCTTAACCGTCCCTACTTGATCTCCAACTTTGAAAGCCTTCACCTTATCCCCTACTGCTACAATTTCGCCGACTGCTTCCACTCCGAACACATAAGGGAACGTTACATCAATATACGGAACAGCTCCTCGATACAATTCTCGATCATAGAGTGCATTAATTCCCACATACATATTTTTTATTAAAACTTGCTGTTCACTAGGCGCTTCTCTCTCCACCATGATAATATTATTGGCAGCTTTAAAAGAAGGTGAGAATTGGTTAATTACATATTGTTTGTTCTTCATCTTATCTAGCAAGTAATTAAATAGCTTTGTCTTCATGACAAAACCATTGAACAAATTGGCTTTGTAGCACTTCAGGATCTAGATTAACTCCACCTGAATCGAGCAGTGCTTTATCCCTCAGCTCATGCCAAGCTTTGATAAGATAATACCCTTCGACATCGGGTGC
>CALFUQ010000203.1 GCA_937929885.1 uncultured Saprospiraceae bacterium | reverse complement strand
CCTCTTGACTTAACCCCATTCGAAAAAATTAGGATTAATATAATCGATTCACTTCCTAACGATGATGCTCACATGATTATCGGTATGAATAAGGAGAACCCTATGCTCTTCGAGCCATACAAGATTAATATCGAAAACGGGGAGTTTGCTAAGATTGCAACTAACGATAATCCAGAAGAGCCACTTGAAGGATGGATGACCGACAACCAAGGTCGATTACGCATAGCTATGCGCACCACTGATGGTGTTAATCATACCCTTCTTTATCGCGATAATGAAGACGAAAAGTTTAGAGATATTATCACTACAGATTTTACAGAGCAAATATCCCCCGCCCATTTCGATGCGGAGGATTCTCATATACTTTATGTTGTATCTAACCTTGGAAGAGACAAAACTGTCCTTACTAAATTTGATATGCATACAAAAAAAGAAACTGGAGAAGTAATCTTCTCTCATGATGAGGTGGATACAGGAGGACTGATCTGGTCGCGCAAAAAGAAGAAAGCAACTGGTATAACTTATACTACCTGGAAAAGTCATATAGAATTTCTAGATGATGATCGAGCAACCTTACAAAAGCGCTGGCATGAACTCATCCCCGGTTCTTATGAGATTAATGCATCAAGTGCAGATAGAGAAGAAGAAAAATGGATACTAAGATCATACAGCGATAGATCACTAGGTGCTTACTATTTGTATGAACGGACCAATGATACTGTTACAAAAATCTGTGACATCAGCGACTGGATAGATGAAGACGATATGTCAGAGATGAATCCGATCACTTATACTACTAGAGATGGCTTGCTGATCAATGGCTACTTAAGCCTCCCAAAAAATAAACAAAAAGATGTACCACTGATTGTACACCCTCATGGAGGACCATGGGTTAGAGATGGATGGGGATATAATCCCGCGATTCAATTAATGACGAGCAGAGGATATGCGGTATTCCAAATGAATTATAGGGGCAGTACTGGTTATGGGAAAGCATTCTGGAAGAAAGGATTTAAGCAATGGGGGAAAAAGATGCAAGATGATATTACAGATGGTGTTACTCACTTAATTAATGAAGGTATCGCTAACAAAGACAAGGTTGCGATCTTCGGTGGAAGTTATGGGGGCTATGCTACTTTGGCTGGGATTACTTTTACACCTGATGTGTATTGTTGTGCTGTTGACTTTGTAGGTGTTTCTAATCTGTTCACATTCATGAAGACGATACCTCCTTACTGGGCACCTTACCTTGATACCTTGTACGAGATGGTTGGTCATCCTGAGCGAGACAAAGAGGCAATGGAGGAAGCTTCTCCTGTATTCCACGTAGATAAAATTAAAGTACCACTGCTTGTAGTACAAGGTGCTAATGATCCTAGAGTGAACATAGATGAGTCAGATCAAATCGTGCGATCACTAAAAGAAAATAATATACCTGTGGAGTACATGGTGAAATATAATGAAGGTCATGGCTTTGCTAATGAAGAGAATAAATTTGAATTTTATAAAGTGATGCTTGGATTTTTTGGTAAGTATCTAAGCTGATTATTAATAGAATATGGCAAATCAAAAAACAACTCCAAATAAACTTAGCGTAACAGAGTACATAAAATCTCTTCCTTCTGAGCAGAAAATTATTGATGCTAAAACATCACTTAATTTGCTCAAAAAAATAACAAAGTTAAAACCCCGATTATGGAGTCCTACTCTGATAGGATTTGGAAGATACCATTACAAATATGAAAGTGGTCATGAAGGATATGCTGCACAAATTGCTTTTTCGCCTCAAAAAACTAGACAAGTATTCTACGTTATTAATGATACAAAAATTCAGAAAAAACTACTGACCAAATTGGGCAAATACAAAACAGGGAAAGTTTGCCTTTACATTAACAAGCTTGCTGACATTGACCTAGACGTACTAGAGCAGATTCTAGAAGAGGCCTGGAAAGTTAGAGAGGATAAAAATGGTTGCTAATTAAATCTTCTTATAACCCTGAACTAATTACACACAAAGAAAAAGAGCCAGACAATTTCTTGCCTAGCTCTTTTTGGGGTTACTTAAATATTCTTAATTAATTATTCATTAATATCAATTTAGTCTGGTAGGTTAGTCTACCCACTTTAGCTCTGATATAGTAGACTCCAGGGCTTACTCCATTTAAATCTAATTCGTACTCTTTAGGGCCGTTATTTTTAAACGACTTAAGGTCATCATAGGATTTAACTACTGCACCTTGATTATTGAAAATCTTAACCTCCTTAAGATCTGTATCATCTTGATAAATCTCATTGGTACTTATCGTCAAGAATCTTATCGTAGGATTAGGATAAACATTAGCAATTAATTCATTTTCAATATTAGCATTAAACGCTACTGTATTGATCACTAATCCTAGGTCAATATTCTCAATGTTCTCGTCAGATGCTAATCTTATTGTCGGTGATTTACCATCATTTTCTATATCGCTATCTAGATCATCATCACCTCCATTATTATTAGAAGTAACTGCTCTATCAGATGGAATTTCAAACTCCACTGTATAATCTCCAGCAACTAGATCACCAAACAGATATTTACCATTTGCATCTGTAGTTGTCGTGGATAATAGCGATCCGCTTGCATCTAGCAGTGATACAGAAATACCTTCTGCACCAGGCTCATTGTTATCCTGTACACCGTCGCCATTAGTATCTTCCCAAACATAATCACCGATACTAGATGAGAGAACTATACCGCCATCTATATCTAATTCATCTTCTCCACTACTCAACGTAAATAGTGAGGTCGTCCCTTTACCAAACACATCAGTAATGTCAGAATCACTTGCGTCATTACCTCCAATGTTTGGTACTGTAGCAGTATATCCATCTGGAATATCAAATGAGATATAGTAAGATCCTGCAGAAATATTTTCGAATAAGTAGTAGCCAGCCTCACCGTTAAATGATTCAGTAGTCTTACTACTTAAGAAATTACTTTCACTATCGTACAAGCTAACCTCTACCCCATTAACTCCATCTTCATCTGCATCTTGCACACCATTACTATTAGCATCTACCCATAGCTTGTCTCCAAGATTAGCTGGCTCCGTAATTAATCCAGCATCTAGGCTTAATTTTGTTTCAGCAAGATTCACCTCAAAAACTGAAGTAGTTCCAAATCCGTTTTCACCATTCACATCAGAATCTCTCTCATCATTACCCCCTTGATCACTCTCTGTAAATGATAAGCCTTGGCTAATATCAAATCTTAGATAGTAAGTACCTGGATCTACTTTAAATGAGAAGTATCCTGCTCTATCCATCGCTCGATTATACTGCGTAAATGTCTGAGCTACTTGCTGATTATCAGTATCAAATACTCTTACTCTGATATTATTAATACCATCTTCATTAGCATCTTGGATACCGTTAGCATTTCTATCATTGAATACAAAGTCTCCGATAACAGCTTTATTCGTAGTGATTGCGCCTACGTCTATATCTGTCATTGTGATTTGGTCAACACTTAGTGTATTTGTAGTTCCTGTACCGTTAGCTCCTGTCACATCTGAGTCCTTAGTCAACTCTGTACCCATACGAGGGTTAGAGAAGATATATCCATTCGGTAAGGTAAATCTGACATAGTAATCACCGCTAGGCAATTCTGAGAAAGAGTAGTATCCTGGCTCTTTAAGCTCTGGGTGATTAGTAGTTAACATAGAACCTATCACGTTATCTGTAACTGCGTCTATGAGTTCTACATTCACTTCATTCATACCTAGCTCATCGTTATCAAATACTCCATCTTCATCAACATCTAACCATACGAAATCTCCAATCGTAGAGAAATTAACAACAACTGGTTTAACACCTGCATCTACATTTTCGATGTTTTCACCATCTGCGACTGTAATCGGCTCCGTTGTTCCTATTCCACCATCTGACATAAACACATCAGAATCTTCTGTCTCCTCTCCTATTCCCGCTTCTACAAAAGTGAACTCGTCAGGAATATTAAAAATCACACCATAAACTCCTGGAATCAAATTATCAAATTTGTATGTCCCATCTGCAGGTATATCTGTCATTCCGATAATGTTTCCACCATTATCGATCAAGGTAACTGTCACTCCTTCTATTGTACCTTCTCCTTCATTATTAATACCATCATCATTGTCATCTAACCACACTTCACCAGCAATTGATCCTGGATCTGATTGCATCTCTGTGATACCTGCATCAATCTTATTGCCTACTTCGCCTGAGCCAAGAACCAACTCTTCTGAAACTCCATAAGTCACACCATCTATCTCTACGGTACCCACCACTTCAGAGTCATTGTCATCATCTTGACCTATGTTTGGTATAACAAAGAACAACCCATCTCTCTGTTCGAAGTGTACTACATAAGTACCCACTGGAAGATCATCAAACTGATAAGTTCCATCTGGATTAGTAGTAGTGGTATCGATAAACACTCCGCCTGACTGCAAGTAAACTGTAAGGCCATCGACCATATCATCATCATTATTAAAGATGTTATCTCCGTCCAAATCTTGCCAAACTGTACCAGATACAAAAATTGGAATAATAGATATCTTACCTGCGTCTAGTTTTATTCTGCTGCCATTGTATGTGAATACATCTGTTGTACCTGTACCATTAGCTTCAGTAATATCTGAATCGGTAGCATCATCACCTACCTTAGCTTCTGTGAAATCATAAGCTCCTCCTAGGTCTACTTCGATATAATAATCACCATCTTCTACTTCTGTAAATGCATATGCACCTGCTTCATTAGTATTGGTTGATGCAACCTCTTCTCCAGCTGAATTGTATAATTTTATTTCATAGTCTTCCATACCTCCCTCATCTCCATCAAGCTGTCCGTTTTCGTTGAAGTCAAACCAAACTACTCCACATACTCCAGTCTGACCAGCTTGTATACCTGCATCGACTCTAGTAGTCATCTCTACTTCTACCTCAAAGTTGGCTGACCTACCCGTATCAAGATCTTCTACATCCGAATCTACTCTATCATCTCCGCCTTGCTTAGCCTCTACAAAATCTCTTCCGTTAACTGTGAATATTACATAGTATTCACCTGGTGTTACATCGCTAAACTCATAGGCTCCTGCTTCATCAGAAGTTGTAGTACTTATCTCCTCGTCATTAGCATTGTATAAAGTCACTGTAATACCACTAAATAAATCTTCATCATCTTGACGGATACCATCTGCTGAACTATCTATCCAAATAACCCCTGCGACTGTACCAGCATTGGTTGCTGTCCTTACAAGCCCTGCATCTATATTAGATACTGTGCTATTTTCTTCATACTCCACGAAATTAGTTACAGCATATGGACCAATCTGTGTGATCACTTCTATTACGTCAGAATCTGTAGCTTCGTCCCCAGAAGAATTAGGACTTACAAACATATCATCTCCAACTACATCAAAGAACACCGCATACGATCCAGTAGCTAGACCTTCAAAACGATACGTTCCATCGTCTGCTGTTGTCGTAGTTTGTAAAACTCTAGCTGTACGATTTACTAAGAACACCATGTGTCCTCCTATCAATATATCTCCATCTCCATATTCATCATTCTCATCTCGGTCTCCCCATACTTTTCCTGATATACCTACTACAGAGAAGTATACTCCCGCGTCGATTGTTACTTTGCCTTCGACACTTATTAAGTCAGACATACCGCTGCCATTTACATCAGAGTCTATACTTTCGTTGTCTCCAGCATTTTCTTCGGCAAACTGATATCCATCGACTTGCTCTACTATAACTCGGTAAGAACCAGGTTCAAGATCAGCGAATGAATAAGAACCGTCAGCATCAGTGATCGTAGTATCAAATGCTATGGTATCTCTCATAAGATAAACTGTGTGTCCCGCTCTTCCTTGCTCTCCGTTATTTACATTGTTTTGATCTACGTCATTCCAAACAGTACCACATATAGTGTTAGCAATAGTTATATCTCCCATTACACCAGCATCAAAACGCTGCAACTCTCCTTGCACGAAAGTAAAGGTCGCCGTGTTACCAGTTTCTAAATCTTCAACATCAGAATCTACTGAATCATCATCGCCCTGATTAGCTGCTACAAACTCACCATCACTCATAACAAATTGCAAGTAGTAATCTCCTGAATCTAGATCAGCAATATTGTATGCTCCATTTGCATCCGTTGTTACAGTGGCGATCAATTCATCATCACTGTTAAATAATTGAATTTCTACACCTGCTAATAAAGATTCATCCTCTTGACGGATACCATCTTCGTTTTCATCCATCCATACTACTCCTGATAGTGCTTCTGCTCTTTCTATAGTCGAAACTATACCTGCATCTACATTTTTTATGCGCTGCCCCGAAGCAAAGCTTATTAGATTAGTAGTACCAAAAGTTTCATTAATTGTAATCACATCTACAACATCAGAATCAGTCTTGTCATCACCAGATGCATCTGCTTCTACGAATATTTCTTCATTATCATTAGCAAAGAATACTGCATACTCACCCGTCACATCTAGATCAAATCTATAATTACCATTTGCGTCTGTGACAGTAGTCGCTATTACTCTTGCTAGTCTATTCACAAGGAATACCTCATGACCTGCGAACACGATATCATCAGGACCAAAAGTATTATCCTCATTTGTATCTCCCCAAACCTTACCACTGATATAACTACCAGTCTCAGGAATTAATCCTGCATCTATATCTATTTTACCTGTACCTAAGAAGACTGCTGTTGTTCCTTCACCGTTTTCTTCTGTTACATCAGAGTCAAGATCATCTGCGGTTGCATCAGCTACTGTAAATAAGTAATCTCCTTCAGTATCAAATTCTAAATAGTAGTATCCTCCTAGTAGATCTGTGAAAGAGTAGAAGCCGTTTGTAGTTGTTCTGGTAGAATCAATAAATTCACCATTCTCTCTAAAGATATTAATCAGAATACCTATAACCCCATCTTCTCCATCATCATTGATTCCATCTTCATTAGCATCTATCCACACATTACCACATAGACTTGCTTGTGGGAGTTCTATAAGTAAACCTGCGTCTACTCCACTTAGTGTCGAGTCTGCAGTTATTGTGAATGTTGCAGTATTACCTTCTATATCAATTACATCAGAGTCAACAGAATCATCCTCACCCTGGTCTGCAAGGACAAAAGTTTGATTGTCTGCATTGACGAATCTAACTGTGTAATCGCCAGTTGGTACATCTGCAAAACTGTAATTACCATCGCCATCAGTTGTTGTGCTCCCTACTTCTTCACCAGTACTATTTAATAGTTTAACTTCTACGCCTTGGATTCCTGATTCATCTGATTGTCTTATACCATCTATTGAAGAATCTTCCCATACAATACCAGCAAGACTACCTACCATCATCATCATTGTAGAATCAGTAGAGATATAACCTGCGTCGATATCTGTGATCGACTCTATCAAGTCAATTACTGCTGTGCTACCACTATCCTCACTTGTATCTGTAACATCAGAATCTATCGTATCATCATCGCCTACATTAGCAGCAGTAAACACATAAGTACTATCTAACCAGAAAGTAACAAAGTAAGCTCCAGTATCTAGTTCGTTGAAAGTATATGCTCCCAATTCATCTGTCGATGTACGGGTAATCTCCATACCAGTAGTATCAGATAAAATTACCGTTACATTTCCATAAGGGTTATCATCATCATCAAGTCCATTTTCATCTGTGTCAATAAATGTAGACCCTGCAATAGATAATCCTGATGGTTCTACTCCGATATAACCAGCATCTATGTCTGCTACATCTCCTTCTAATACAATCTTATCAGCTGCTCCTAAATTATTTTGAGTCAAAATAACATCAGAATCTATAGCGTCATCATCCCCAATATTAGCTTCTGAGAATTTATAGTTGGGTGGTAATGTAAACACCACTCCATAGGTACCTTCTGTTACATTAGCAAAAGTGTAGTTACCTAATGAATCTGTCATAGTGGTAGCCGCTTCTGCATCTAATGAATCTAACAAGAATACTTGTATTCCTGAGAACGGAGCGTCATCGTTATTAAGATTATCTTCATCAATATCTATCCATGTGCTTCCACTTATAGAATAGTATTCTAAGTCTGAAGTATATCCTGCATCTATGTTAGTTATGTCTGCATTATCGGCGATTACAATTTGAACTGTTTGCCCTGTACTATCTATAACATCAGAATCTATCGTATCATCATCTCCAACATTATCTCTTGTAAATTCTTCCGATTCTCTTGATTCAAACTGAATGAGGTATGTACCGTTATCTACATTTTCAAATGTGTAGTTACCGTTTATATCTGTTGTAGTTGTTGCTATTGTATCACCAGTTTCACTAAGTAAATTGACTTCTACCCCTGCAAAAGGTGTACTATCATCATTAAGTCCATTTTCATTTACATCTCTAAAGGTATGACCCGCTATAGAACCTGATTCCATAACTTCATCAGGCATAAATCCTGCGTCAACATCTTCTACGTTGCCATTGAGGTTAATAATGTTTGTTACTCCAAGATCATTTTCTACAAACTCTACATCTGAATCTATGGTGTCATCATCTCCTTCATTAGGATTAGAAAACTGGTACTCACCTGGCAGCATGAAAATTACTGCGTATATACCTTCTTCTAAATCACCGAAGCTGTAGTTACCTTCAGCATCTGTAACTGTAGTTGCGGTTTCCACATCTAATGAATCAACTAATATTACTTGTATTCCTTCGAAAGGTCCTTCATCATCATTGATACCATTTCTATTAGCATCAATCCAAGTGTTTCCACTTAGACTAAATTTATTGTCATCATCCGATGGAGTAAACCCTGCATCGATATCTGACACATTACCATTAAGAACAATGATGTTAGTACCTCCTAATCCATCTTGTATGAATTCCACATCAGAATCCATGGACTCATCTCCTTCGTTAGCAGTAACAAATTCTCTTCCTTCAGGCTGTACGAACACAACTACATAACTACCTGGAGCAAGGCTATTAAAAATGTAACTTCCTCCTTCGTCAGTAACTGTTACACCTAGTTCGTTGTCTAATGTATCAAGTAAGAAAACCTGTACGTCGGCCAACCCTCTCATATCATCATCTATGTTGTTTCCATTGATATCGATAAATGCTTCTCCTCTCAAACTATACAATTCTTCATCTGTGTAATACCCAGCATCTAAGTTTTCGATTTTCGTATCACCTAAGATTTCTACTTTAGGTGTTGTACCATCACCATTTTCACCATTTACATCTGAGTCAATAGATCTATCATCTCCTTCTCTCGGAGACACATAATTATAGTTTGTGATCGGATCAAAAAACACGTAGTATATGCCTTCATCTAAATCGGAGAAGGTATAATTACCATTGTTGTCTGTGAAAGTAGTAGATACTTCAGCACCCAAATTATCATGTAAGATTATTTCGACTTCGCTTAATGGTGCCTCATCATCGTTGATATTGTTTTTATTAAGATCATTCCATACTGATCCACAGATAGCTCCTTTTTCAGTAGTTTCTATATCTGTATATCCTGCATCTACATCAACAACATTTCCTGTGAGCTCAATTATATTAGTTGCTCCAAGGCCATCTTGGATAAAGACTACATCAGAATCAATAGCATCATCAGAACCTTCATTAGCAACTACAAAGTCTCTTTCTGCTGGTAGAGCAAATACTACTGCATAGCTCTCAGCTTCTAAATTTGTGAAAGCATAAAGTCCTTCAGCATCTGTTGTTGTTACACCTAACTCATTGTCAAGTGTGTCTAATAAGAATACTTGGACTCCTGCTAAACCTGCTTCATCATTATCTATATTATTGCTATTAGCATCTACGAATGC
Source organism: uncultured Saprospiraceae bacterium (assembly GCA_937929885.1). Lineage (GTDB taxonomy): Bacteria > Bacteroidota > Bacteroidia > Chitinophagales > Saprospiraceae > CALFUQ01. The sequence continues at coordinate 10,192 of CALFUQ010000203.1, read as the reverse complement.
TTTTCCTCTTATACTATACAACTCTTGATCTGTGAAATAACCAGCATCAATATCTTCTACATCTTGGCCACTTACAACTTCAAATGGATCAGTACTTCCATTGCCATTAGAACCTGTTACATCTGAATCTACACCGTCATCAGAACCTTCATTAGCGGTTACGAATTCATAATTTTCTCTATCTCCAAAAACAACATAGTAAGTACCATCAGATACATCCGTAAAGTTGTAGTTACCGTTATCGTTGGTAGTTGTATTAGCTAACTCCTCATTAGCTGAATTAAATAATCTTACCTCGATTCCATTTAATGGAGCATTGTCATCGTCTATGCTATTATCATTTTGGTCTAACCATGCAGTACCACTTATGCTACCTAGTTCTACCATCATATCCATGTAAACACCTGCATCTATATCTCGCACATCATTACCTCCATCTATTACTACTAAATCTGTGATTCCAAAAACCCCAATGGAATCTCCATTAGGAATTACATCAGAATCTATCGATAGATCATCACCTACTCTTCGCTCAACAAACATCTGACCTTCTCTATCTTCAAAAGTTACTACATACTGCCCATCATCTAGATCATCAAAAACATACGTCCCATCAGAACCACTTGGCAGAGTACCCAACACCGAGCCATCCTCGCTTATCAAATTAATTACTAATCCTTCTACAAGATCGTCTCCATCATTGTAAATATTATCTTGATTGTTGTCCTTCCACACTTTACCCGAGATTGATCCTTTCTTTACAATTATTGTTTGTATACCAGCATCATAGAATGAATTATCTCCATCCATAAGATTTATTAAATCGGTTCGTCCGCCTTCTCTATCTGTAACATCAGAATCTACACCATTATCACTACCCACCTTTGCTTCTACAAACTCTTGTCCCTCACCCAAGTCGAATCTGATTCTATATTCTCCTAATGACAGATTGTTAAAGCAATATCCACCATCTGGGTCTGTCACCGCTTCTTGTAAAGTCTCACCATCTGCGTTTTCTAAGAAAACCGTAACACTATCACCAAACGCATCACCCTCAGTATTAATACCATCTCTGCTATTATCATCATTCCAGATAAACCCACAGATATTACCTGAAGTCATTTCATATCCTGCATCTACATCTTCAGTAATGCTGCCTGGATTTACTTGTATTAGATCTGTACTACCATCTCCATTAGCTCCAGTTACATCGCTATCCTGATTGTCTTCTCCAGCATTAGCAGTAGTAAATTTATTGTTATCGCTGTTACCAAAAACAACATAGTAACTACCCTCTATTAAGTCATCGAAGAGGTAGTTTCCGTTCTCATTAGAATCTGTGGAAGCTACTTCTGATCCATCTTCAGTATAAAGTGTTACTGAAATACTTTCGAGAGCTGGCTCATCATTATTGACTCCATCCCCATTTTCATCTTGCCAAACTGATCCAGCAATACCTCCTCTAAGCATGAGATAACCTGCATCTACATCTTGCACATCTTCTCTTGGCCCTACTGTTATCTCGTCTGTATCCCCACTAGAATTTATCACATCAGAGTCTTGGTTATCATCTCCTACATTTGGGCTTACAAATTCATAATCATCTTTTGATTCAAATGAAATAGTATAAGTACCGGGTGTGATATTTTCAAAACTATAATTTCCATCTGCATTGGTCGTAGTGTTTGCCTGCTCTTCTCCAGCTGAAGTTAGTGTCACTGCAATTCCTTCGAATGCAAGATTGTCATCATTGATGTCATTACTATTATTATCCATCCAAGCTGATCCTGTTATAGATCCTTTGGCAAGTACATAACCACCATCGATATTTGTAGTTTCATTCCTTGCTTCTATGGTAACTTCATCTGTGCTTCCATCGCCGTTTGTTCCTGTGATATCAGAGTCTTTATCTTCATCTCCTGTATTAGGATCTACAAAATCATAGTCTCCTTTACTCTCGAATGAAACATAATAAGTCCCAATCAGAATATCATTAAAACTATATGCCCCATCTGAATTAGTTGTTGTCGACTGTCGATCTCCTGAAGTATTATAAAGTGTTACTTCAATACTTTCAAAGCCATTGTCTTCATCATTTGTGTCGTTATCATTTTCATCTATCCATGCGGTACCTGATAAAGAACCCAAGGCCAGATAATATCCACCATCAACATTCTCTGTTGATGAGTTTGGTCGCACTTGAAATGTAGATGTGCTACCGCTACCATTATCGCCTGTTACATCAGAGTCAATAGCATCATCACCAGCATTTGCTGTAGCGAATATGTAGTTAGTTTGATCTGAGAATACTACGTAGTATTCACCAAAATAGATATCATTAAAAGTGTAATTACCATCGTTATCAGTAGTAGCCGAGGACACTTCTCCGCTTGCATTAAAGAGCGATACACCTACATTTTGGAATGGAGAATTATCATCGTTGAGAGCGTTGTCATTTTCATCTATCCATGCTGTACCTGTTACTGAGCCTAAGGCAAGTAAATATCCACCGTCAACATCCGTTGTTTCTCTATTAGCTATAACTTCTAAGATGTTAGTGCCTCCATTGGTCGTCCCATTTGTGACATCAGAATCATCACTTTCAGCAGCAGTCAACATTAGGTAATTTTCATCTCCACTGAAGACTACATAGTAGTTTCCTCTTCTTAAATCTTGGAAATTATAATTTCCATTTCCATCGGTAGTGGTTGAACCTTGCTCATTATTATTTTCATCAAATAAGGTGACAGCAATTCCTTGGAAAGGAGAATTGTCATCATTAATATTATTACTGTTATCATCCTTCCATGCTTGACCAGAAATACTTCCTGGCAGATACTGATATCCTGCATTTCTTATGTAATCTTTATTTCCTGTTCCTACTCTAAATACGAACGTACTCCCGTTTGTCAAAGAAGAATTAACGGCAGAATTAAATAAATCATCATTACCTGCACGTGGAGTCGTGAAGTTTTTGTCTGCTTCATCTTCAAAAACTAGGTAGTAAGTGCCTGATTGAACTTCTAAAAATGCATATGCACCTTCTTGGCCAGTAGTCGTTGATTCTACCAAACTCCCTTCCTCTGTGTAAAGATCTACTTTTATACCAGCTATTAATTCTTCGTTAGCTTCAAGGATACCATCTTCATTGACATCACACCATGCTAATCCAAGGATATTACCAAAGTTATCAACAGAACCCGCGTCAGAGTTAGTAGTCCTTCTACCTGTAAGCACTTCGAACATATCACTCGTGCCTTGCCCATTATCTTCTGAGATATCTGAGTCTGTTGTATCATCACCTTGATTAGGTACGGTAAAAATATTATCATCTGGTATATCAACCATTAGAAAATAATCACCAGCAGTAATTTCTTCAAATGCATACATCCCTTCATCTGTGGTGGTTGTATTTCCTACTTCATCTCCATTGGTATTATGGAGTGAGATATTTACTCCTTCCATCCCACCTTCATCTGATTGCCTCTGTCCATCTTCATCATTATCTTTCCAGACCATTCCTTCTACTCTACCTTCATTAATTACATAACCACCATCTAACTCCTCTTCATCATCTTGATTATCTATAGTGACATCTTGTGTTGTACCCTCTCCATTTGTACCATCTACATCTGAGTCTTGGCTTTCATCATCAGTGGCATTAGAATCAGCATAAATAAACCTGTTAGGTAGCTCAAAATGAACATAATAATCTCCCACTGGTACTAAATCAAATTCATAAGTACCATCCTGGTCTGTAGTAGTATTGCCTACCTCATTATCACTTTCATCAAATAATTTGATTTCGATATTTTCGAAAGACTCATTGTCATTATTAGCTCCATCAAGATCTAGATCTTCAAATGCTTCTCCTACAATCTTACCCACTTCTAAAATATATCCTGCATTGATATCAGTCAGATCAGTATCAGCTAGTAAGCTGATCATATCTGTACTTCCTGAAGTAACACTTTGGGTTACATTAGAATTTTCCGAATTAGAACCTTCATTTGGAGTTACGAACAAGTAATCTTCTATTTCACCAAAAGTGATGTAGTAGTCATTTCTTCTTAATTCTTCGAATGTGTAATTACCACTTCCATCTGTCATGGTGGACTCTACTAAATCACCACTTCCGAAATAAAGATTTACAGCTATATCACTAAAGTTATGCTCATCAGCTCCTTTTTTGTGATTCCTATCTTCGTCTTCCCAAACTACTCCTGAAATAGAACTTACCAGGTACACAAAACCTCCATCTACATTAGCCACTGTCAAATCTGGAGTTATAGAAATAAGATCTGTTGTACCATTATCTGCATCAGTGACATCAGAATCTTGTTGATCATCCCCTGCATTACTATTTGAGAAAATGTGATCTTCTAATGCGTCAAATTTTACATAAAAATCTCCTGGTTGCAACTGATCAAAAAAGTATTCTTCTCCTGCATTTACAGTTTTATTTTCTATCTCTTGATCACTACTATTATACAAAGTTACCGTAGTGGAGATTTGTCTTGATTCATCAGATTGTCTTAATCCATCTCGGTTATCATCAGACCAAACTGTACCCGTAATTGTACCTGGTTTGAAGATAAATCCTGCATCGACATTTGATAAAGTATCACAAGACAAGAAGGTAAAATCACTCGTACGCATTGCATCTTGAAGAGACTCTACATCCGAGTCTGTATCATCATCACCGTTATTTGGTATTGAGATTATATAATCATCACCAATGGTATACGCTAAGTAATAATCACCTGGTTTTACGCCCCTTAAACTATAAACACCACTAGCATCTGTAGTGCTTTGAGACACCATCCCATCTGCACTCATCAACCTAACTTTTACTCCTTCTATACCTGACTCACCGTCATCTTGAACTCCATTTACATTGAAATCATACCAAACAAAATTGCCAATTGCCCCTCGTTTAAACATACCTCCATCAATATCATTTATCTCTGTACCTGATGTAATACCTGCTACTTCTACCATCCCATTATCGTCTAGATCTGAGTTAGTTTCTTCACCTCCTACCCCTATAGTTGTAAACTCAAATCTATCAAGTAAAGTCGAAGCTAATGTATAATCTCCAGGTACTAAATCATCAAAACAATAGTTACCAGAACCATCTGTAATTGTTGATCTTGTATGATCTGGTCCTTGTAATTCTATAGTTACTCCTTCTAAGGTCGGCTCTTGATCAAATGTTCCGTTCGCATCAGTATCATGCCAAATCGTCCCGCAAATTTTAGATGGTTGTACTAAACCTAAGTCTATATGACTTAAGCTAGTATCAGGATCAAGCGTAAAATAATCTGTCGTCCCATATCCATTACTACCATCAAGGAAATTATTACTTCCTATAGAAGGCAAGTAACCGTTAAGACCACTAGCTTTTACGTAGTAACATCCACTATCTATATTATCAAATGAGTAACTCCCATCTGTACCACTAATAGTGTTACCAACTAGTTGATCGATGTCATTATATAATTCTAATTGGATCCCATCTATACCTGGCTCTCCGTCATCTTGGATCCCATCGCCGTTCATATCTTCCCACACTCTATCTCCTACACTAGATGGCGTACAGTCGAGTACTTCTATTGTTCTGCAGCATTGATCTGTACCTGAAGCATATTCTATATCCACACATATCTCGTAGAGTCCAGGCTCAGTATCATCCGTAAGAAATAAGTTAAATACCTCTGGTTCAGAGTCATCTAATTCTTTAAAAGTCGGCGGAAGTGTCCAGTTATAGCTTACAATATCGTCAGTCCTAGGGCCAAAGAATCCGATACATTTGTGTAATTCATCTTTACATAGCGTAAAAGCTGGAGTATAATGAACTACTATTTCAATTTTATCTATTGAAACTTCAGTTACAGTTTCAGCGTGGTTTTTTACTTCTAGACTAAGACCAAAGTCTGGGCTGTTTAGTAACTCAGGGCTAAGTCTCCCTCCCCAATTATAGGAAGAAGAACCATATTTCCAGACATGAGTATCAGGATTATTACCCCATTCATGTCCTATAGAAATAAAATTTTTTAGGTTATCACCAGCTTTTGAGCCTGAAGCATCAAGTAGATATAAGTTCTTAGTTCTTATATCTATGGTACTATCTCCTTCTGCTTTTCCATGAATATAGATCTCAATCCCTTCAATGTCAGAACCCGTAGGTATTTTGAAATTAAAGTTATTTAGATCTAATGATGCTGAAGAAATGCCCCCTTCTAATGAAGTTGAGACAAAAACACCATCACTAATTCTTCCATTTGATAGCCCAGACCACTCTGCATTACGGTAAGTAAGTTGAGTAGATTGTGCATGGCGAGTACCTTTTACCCTTGATGTGGGTCTAGGTTCTTCTATTACGCCAATATTACAATTACCAGGCGGATTGTCTGAATTTGCTATGTTTTCTTGTACAAATAAGCACATGAAAATGCTTATAAATAAAGGCATAGCAATACCCTTTAGGGTGTAGTTTTCTTTTTTGAAGCCCATATGTCGATACCAGTTTAGAGTTAAAGTACTAGTCGAACAGTACTTTTTCCCTTGTTTAAGAGCACAATATAGATAAAATATATCTCTATATATTCAAAATAGTAATATGTTTTCGGCTGAAAATAAAAAAAGGGATGTTGTAATTAAACAACACCCCCAAAATAATGAGAATGAAACCTGGATCTTATATGTCTTGAAATTAGTCTCTTGTAGGAAAATAAAGTTATAAAAAAACCAATCTTAATGTACTTACAAATAAACTGATAGGCCTATTATCTAGTAATATGTCAAATAATATTCCAAAAATTAGAGAAAGAAGGGATTTGAGAAGAAAAAATGGAGAACAGAGTAATACTCTGCTCTCCTGTATTCTCATTTATTATAAAACTGTCAGCTTCTTAGATATTGCCTTTGTGCCTATAAGTACTTTGACAATGTAGGTTGACTTTGGCAAGTTGCTAACATCTAATCTTAGATTTGCTTTGTTACTATTAGCCTCTATACCTGTTGTTGTTATCTTAATTTGGTTACCCAAGAGATCATACATCTCTACCATTACACTTTCTTCTCGAGTTTTAAAAATCTCTAGCCTTACTTCATTGACTGCAGGGTTAGGATACAATTTCACATTGTTATCATAGACAGGTAGTTTTCTTTTAGTGAAACTTACTATTTCACTGTTTTCTTCCTGACCATCTAGATCTACCTGTATTAATCTGTAACTATATACTCCTCCTTCATCTATATCTTTATCTTCAATCTGATATAATGTGGGCGTAGTCGTATTGCCTTTAGAGTAAACTCTATCTATCGTTTCGAATTCGCTGCTATCAAAAGATCGCTCTACAACGAAGTAGTAATTATTTATTTCTGTACTCACTATCCATTCTAACTTAGCTAAGTCTCTTTGCTCATTGTGTCTTACTGAGAAGCTTATTAATTCTACATCAAGTATTAAATTAAATCCTGCATTCACTTCATTTTCTGTCTCTCCAGAAGAAAGCGTGATGACGTGACTTCTTCCTGTGAAGGTATCAGCATCATTATCTAGAAGTTCTTCATTAGGGCAATCACAATCCATGAGCTCTCCTGTCACTCCTGTAGAATCAGGTACTACTGGTGTAAACGAATTAGGAGTTTCAAATTCAACAATATATTGACCAGGCTCTAAATCATTAAAAAGATAATTACCACTACCATCAGAATTAGTAGTCGATAAAAAGACTCCTGCGCCATCTAGTAAGTTAACTGTAACTGTATTTAACCCTGCTTCATTAGATGCATCATACAATCCATCACCGTCTACATCAAACCAAACTATGCCTATAATACTTGCTTTACCTGTGAAACCAAAATCAACAGTCATATCTCCATGACCATCAAATGTGTCATCTTGTCCTCCTCCTATCAATGATTCATTAGTAGGTTCTGAGTGTGGTAGTAATGTGATGATTGTAGATTCCGTAACTGCTCCTGAAGAAACTTGGATTCCGTTATCATCATTATCAACTCTATCATCAACCCCGTTACCTGGGCTACTTGTAAGAAAGTTTGGATCAGGTGTAGGTATACTAACGATATAATCACCTGGTTCTAAGTTATCAAAGAAGTAAGAACCTTGAGCATTAGTCTGCATAGATGTAATCACAACTCCTAATGCATCTTTTAATTCTACAGTCACTCCTGGTATACCAGCATCACCTCCGTCTATCATTCCATTTCCATTAAGATCAGAAAATACTGTTGATCCAATACTTACTAAATGTTCTTCTACAAAAACATTATCAGCATCAGTCTCTCCCGCAACCAATATTACTGGTATACGATCATCCACTGGATCACTTCCACCATCAGGATCTGTTGCACCAGTACTTTCATCTGTATCACTTATATCTTGATAACCTATAGGATCAATTTCTACTAAAACATAATCTCCTGCAGGTATCTCCAAAAATGCAAAGAATCCTGCGTTGTCAGTTTGAGTAGAATATAAAACAGTTCCAACGAGGTCTTGTAATTCTATAGTTACATTTTCTAACCCTCTATCTCCTAAATCATCATTAGTATTATCTTCTAGTACGAAACCTGTAATTCCAGATATCTCTTCTTCTACAAAATTATTATTGGCATCTATTTCACCAGCAAAAACTGTAACTGGAATCATATCATTAACCGTCCCATCTGCTCCATCCGTATCTATGGCATCTACACTGTCGTCTTCATCTTTTACATCTATAAATCCTACAAGGTCAATTTCCATTAACACATAGTCACCTGGTTCTACCCCAGAAAATTCATATGCTCCTAAAGCATCTGTAGTTTGTGTTGCTACTATAGAACCTCCTAAATCTTTAAGCTGTATAGTTACATTTGAAATAGGATCATCGCCTACATCATCATTGTCAGCATCTGAAAGGACTGTCCCTGAAATTGATGCTAATTGCTCTTCTACAAAATTGTTATCTGTGTCTTCTTCTGAAGGATCTACCGTAACTGGAATCATATCATTTACTAATCCATCTGCACCGTCAGTATCTACGGCATCTACACTCACATCCTCATCAGCTATATCTTGGTAACCAGCAAGATCTGTTTCCATAATAATATAATCTCCTGGAGGAACACCCAAAAATTCGTATGCTCCTAAAGCATCAGTTGATACCGACCTTAGTGTGTTACCTAATAAATCTTTTAGTTCTATCAATACTCCTTGTAATGGAGTGTCTCCAATATCATCATTGTCGGTATCAGTCATAACAGTACCTGATACTGTACCTACCAACTCATCGACGAAGTTATTATCTGAATCTACTTCTGCTGGTGATAAAGTGACTGGTATCTCATCATTAATCAAACCATCATCACCATCAGGATCTGGAGTAGCATCTACATCACTTACATCACTATAGTCTGTTAGATCTATTTCTACTAAAGTGTAATCGCCAGGAGCTACTCCCAAAAATTCGTAGAAGCCCGCTATATCTGTAACTGTAGAAGTTACGAGGTTACCTAGATTATCTCTTAGTTCGATTAATACTCCAGATAAAGGCGCATCTCCTATATCATCATTATCAGTATCCGCCATGACTGTTCCTGAAATCGCTCCTTCTTGCTCATCGACAAAATCATTATCGACATCTGCTTCTCCAGCAGTCAAGGTTACTGGAATCATATCATTTACTAATCCATCCGCACCATCTGGGTCAGGAGTGCTATCTTCGTCACTTACATCTATAAAAGTAGATGCGTCCGTTTGCTCTAGCACATAGTCACCTGGAGCAATATCTAAAAACTGGAACCCTCCAGCTGCATCTGTATTCATAAATGCTACTACTACTCCCGATAAATCTTTTAGTTCTATTAAAATACCAACCTGTGCGGTATCTCCTATATCATCGTTATCCGTATCAGCTGTCACTGTACCTGCAATTTGGCCAAGCTCTTCTTCTACGAAATTGTTATCTGTATCTGATTCACCTGCATCTAAGGTAACAGGGATCATGTCATTGACAATACCATCTGCTCCATCAGGATCTGGACTTGCATCCTCATCACTTATATCTTGAGAACCAGGATTGTCTGTCTGCATAAGGATATAATCTCCTGGCTCAACGACAGGAAAATTATATGCTCCTGTAGCATCCGTTCTTACAGAATCTATGACTGTACCTACAAG
>CALFUQ010000202.1 GCA_937929885.1 uncultured Saprospiraceae bacterium | reverse complement strand
ATCCATCTGTAGTCGTAAGATCCATCGCCTATCAATAAAAGATATTTGAAATCAGGATCCCTATCGTAGATCATTTTTGCAAAGTCTCTGATTGCAGTCGGGTCTTGTCTGCCTGAAGAAAACTCATTATAAATATGATCCACATCTATCATCTTAACATCAAGATTTGAGTAAGATGTTCTATGGGTCATAAGTTTTTGAGCAGCATCTTTAAAATCACTATGATAAATTATCAGTAGTTCTGCTTTATCAATAGCATGGAGGTTTTGTGGATCTATTTTATTGGTAAATGACGGTGAATTATCAATGGAATTAGGGTTGAAAACGATAAATTTTTGAAGCTCATTATTGGTAGTATATACAAAAGAACCTCTATCCAAATTGGCACTAAAACTTTGATTACCAACATTATGTATATCTGTAATATTCCATATGTTGAGTCCTTCGCTTATGTTATTAAGATTAAATGAAGCACGGTTAGTAGCTATCGACTTTGAATCAAAAAATGTAAGTGGAGTGTTATTATAAATTAGATTTTTACGATAATTAATCTGTAGATGGTCTAACCATCCTGAACTATTAGGTGCCGTTTTTGGGTATTCAATGATGATTTCAGGAGTTGCAGAATTTAGTGTTATTGACTCAAGAATGTTAGCAGGTTTTGCATACACAGCTTCTACATCTTCGGTCCTTACAGAATTGATTGATTTAGAGAATTGTTTTCCATCTATTTTCAAATGCACATTTGAGCGTGTATTAGACCTACCTACAAAAGACATCTGTACGGTTACTGGTTCAGCTAAGTCAATATTTTCAAAATCAAATCTGGAGCTTAAGTCTATCTCTGAGATATTTTTAAGTTCTTCTCCATACCATGCCTGTCCACTACCCTGTGTAGACCCAAAATCACCTAAGAGATTTGTGAGCTCTGATTCGTGTTTTTCTATAGCATCAGTATGATTAGAATTATAGGATGGATTTGATTCATTGGATATATCGCGGATACGTTTCCCTGGTCCTGTCCCTATCTTAATAAAATAGAAATTCTCTGTAGCATAAGGATTGGTAATCTTGGAGTAAGCATTATTAGCGAAGATTAGCTTATCAGGACCTTCTGCATAAAAAAGTATTTTATCATTGACGTCAAATCTTCCATCTGAATCACCCAAAATACTAATGGGTATTTGTTCTAAATCATCTGTTCGTGCGTCATTATTTTTTTCTGGTAATGGGCCACCACTATTTCCATAGATACTGATATTGTTGACATTGATTGTCGTAGGATCAAGTCCAAGAGTATCCTTAAGAAAATCATAATTTATAGAATAAACTCCAGGTGCACTAACCCCAATTTTATAGGAGTCGCCTTCACTGAGAATAGAGTTGTCTTTAAAGTCTATAGATTGACCATGAAGTGGGCTAATTATCCAAGCTAGTATTATTGTAGATAGTATATTAATTTTCAATCCAGCTCGTTTTAAATAGGCATAATGATTATAGTAATGTAAGATATAGATGAATTAGTATCTCACATCGTTATTTATGCAATGAATTAGCTTCAAAAGTACTTGAGAAAAGAAAAGAATCATATCAGTTTTAAAATTCTTCTTGTCCTGTGTCTGACTTGTATGACAGGTTACTTTACACAGCTTAAAGCTCAGGATCCAGTATTTAGCCAGTACTACAATGCTCCATTGCAACTTAACCCAGCATTTGCTGGTACTAGTCATGCCCCGATCTTTTCAATTAATTATAGGAACGAATGGCCCTTATGGCCAGCTGCTTATACAACTTATGCAGCAAGTTATGATCAGTTTTTTCCTACAGTTAATAGTGGTTTTGGTATTAACCTCATGGCTGATAATGCAGGTGACGGTATCCTTAAAACGACCTCAATTAGTGGTATTTATTCTTATAAAATTTACATGAAGAAAGATCTACAAATCAAGTTTGGGATAGAAGCATCTACTACCCAGTCTAGATTAAATTGGGATAAGCTAGTATTCTTTGATCAATTAGATCTCAATGAAGGCACAGGGAGGGGAGGACCAGCTCCAGTTTCAGCTGAGATTAGGCCAGGGTCACTTAGCAAAACTTATGTTGATTTCTCGGTTGGGATGCTTTTGTACAACACAAATTATTATGGTGGAATAACGCTAAAACACCTTAATACCCCAGATAATAGTTTTATCAATAATAACAGCAATACTTATGCTGGGCTCCCTATGCGAATATCACTCCAGTTTGGGTCCCAAATAAATCTAATAGACGACAATAAACGTGGAGTTACGGCGTTTTTATCTCCGAATATTTTGCTTACCAAGCAATCAGATTTAGTACAGTTAAATCTGGGAACTTTGATAGGATACAATACAGTTCAGTTTGGTGTGTGGTACAGACATACTATTAATAATCCAGATGCACTAATTGGCTCTATAGGGGTCAGAAAGGATCTTTTTAGAATCAGCTATAGTTACGATTACACGATTTCTGCATTAGCAGTTCAAAATACTGGAGGAAGTCACGAAATAGGGGTTTTAATCAATTTAGAGCGTCTTTATCCACAAAAAAACAACTATAATGATTGCTTTGCGATCTTCAGATAAAAAAAATATTAATATCAAATAGTAGTAAAAGCTATTTATAGAGTCTTATTAAAAAGTATAGTTATGAGTATTAAATTAAAATTCGCTTGTTTATGCCTTCTATCAGGTGTATTACTTGCTTCTTGTGGTGGCAATAAGAATGCTGCTGAAGATGATTATACTGGATGGAAGTATAATGATCAAGAATGGGGAGGCTTCGAAAAGCAAAATGAATATGAAGGCCAAATCAATGCGCCTAATCTAGTTTTGGTAGAAGGAGGTACTTTCACGATGGGACTTACAGACCAAGATGTTACTTATGAATGGAATGGAATTCCAAGAAGAGTAACAGTATCATCTTTTTATATGGATGAAACAGAAGTATCTAATAGTGCCTATAGATTATACTTAGAATGGACGAAAAGATCTTATATCTCATATCCACAAGTATATAGAGATGCATTACCAGATACATTGGTATGGAGAGAGGAGCTTTCTTTTAATGAGCCATTCGTAGAGACATACTTTAGACATCCAGCATATGACGATTATCCAGTAGTAGGTGTTAATTGGTTACAAGCCAAAGATTACAGTGCTTGGAGAACTGATAGAGTAAATGAGATGCTATTGATTAACAGAGGTATCCTTAATCCATCTCCAGATGGTAAAGATTCTGATGTTTTCGTAACTGATAGTTACTTAGCAGGTCAGTATCAAGGTAATGTCAGAAAAAATCTAGAAGACAAAGCAACAGGAGGAGAAAGGCAAGTAAGAAGTACAGATGGTATCATGGTGCCAGATTATAGATTACCTACTGAAGCAGAGTGGGAATATGCAGCTCTTGCTTTGCAAGGGAATATGGAATCATCTAAGGATGAATTAATATCAGATAGAAAGATTTACCCATGGAATGGTAATACTGCTAGATACCAGAAGAGAAACAAAGATCAAGGTAGAATATTAGCAAACTTTAAAAGAGGTCGAGGAGATTATATGGGTGTAGCAGGTAGGCTTAATGATAATGCACATATTCCTGGTCCCGTAAGATCATATATACCAAATGATTTTGGTTTATATAATATGGCAGGTAATGTAAGTGAGTGGGTAGAAGATATCTACAGACCACTGACAAGTCAGTCATTGAGAGATGCAGAAAATCATGATCTTAACCCATTTAGAGGTAATAGATTTGAAGAAAAAATTCTTGATGAGGAAGGAGCTCCAGTAGAAAAAGATAGTTTAGGTAGAATAAGAACTAGATACATAGATAGTACTGATGTAGGTAACAGAGATAATTATGCAAGTGGTGATGTTAGAGATTACGGTGATGGAGATATTGACGAAGTTGGTTATGAGTATGGAGTACATACCTTAATCAATGATGAGTCTAGAGTAATCAAAGGAGGATCATGGGCAGACAGACTATACTGGTTATCACCAGGTACTAGAAGATTTAAAGATGAATCTAAAGGAGACAGAAGTCTTGGTTTTAGATGTGCGATGACTAGAGTAGGTGGGGCATCTGGGAATGAAGACGCAGGAGGTAATCTCTTCAAAGAGAAAGGACGAAAAGTTAAGCGTAAGTATAAATAGAAATTTATAATAAGATATATTAGAGCCCTTTCATGGAT
>CALFUQ010000201.1 GCA_937929885.1 uncultured Saprospiraceae bacterium | reverse complement strand
TAACTCTTGCACTCGATTCTCTCCAAATGCTCTCTGCCCATGATTATATAATTCTGAAATCTTGCTATTAGGCTTAGTCTTGGAGACTGCTATGAGTTTAGCATTAAAATTTTCGCAAGTATCGGTTAATTGTTTGAGCATCTATTAATAAAATAAACTCTAAGAATGGATAAATGTTTTGCTAATTAAAACAACCCATAAAGCTCAGCATCCACTTTTTGAATAATACTCCCCAAATCTTCAGACTTATTTTTAAAGTCTAGATTTTCAGTTTCGATAATTAACAATTTGCCTTCATTGTAATTACTAATCCAGTTTTCGTATCGCTCGTTTAGCTTCTTAAGATAATCTAAGCTCATGTTACCTTCATAATCTCTTCCTCTAGTATGTATATGAGAAACTAAGGTCGGGATACTAGCTTTGAGGTATATCAGCAAATCTGGAGGGCTTACTTGGGAGGTCATCAGCTTAAATAGGCTGAAGTAATTATTGAAGTCTTTAGTTGACATCAGTCCCATGTCATGGAGGTTGGGCGCAAAGATGTAAGCATCCTCATAGATAGTTCTGTCTTGAATCACTACGTCCTCTCCATCACGTATATTTATGATCTGCCCATATCGACTATTTAGGAAATATATCTGCAGATTAAATGACCACCTTCTCATATCCTTATAAAAATCACTGAGGTATGGATTAGTATCAGCATCCTCATAATTAACTTCCCAACCATAATGTTTAGCGAGCTGAGTAGTGAGGGTGGTTTTACCTGCTCCAATGTTACCTGCTATAGCGATATGCTTTATGGATTTAGATTGTTCAGACATTGGTATCTTCGCTATGATTTTTTGTAAAAGTTCGCTAAAATATGATTAATAATCACTTGTTTAGCGTTTTAAAAGAATAAGTCATGTAAGCTTGTATTAAATGGCTTTTAATTTCACCGAGAAAAACGGGTAGCTCATCGAATAATCTATTATGGAAATTAATGAAGAACTAATATTGAAACTAGAAAAACTGTCAAGGTTGAACCTCAGCCAGGAAGATCGGACAGTAATTAAGGATGATTTAAAATCCATTCTCAATATGATAGATAAATTACAAGAAGTCGATACAGAGAACGTAGAGCCACTAATATATCTTAATCAAGAGAAGTATGAATGGAGACCTGATGAAGTGAGTAATGAGCTACCAAGAAGAGATGCGCTCAAAAATGCTCCAGCAGCTAATGAAGAATATTTCTCTGTACCTAAAGTACTCAACATATAGACCAAGCATATGAATCAAATCATTTCAATTAAAGATTTAAGAAAAACTTACATCATGGGTACGATGGAAGTTCATGCGCTAAAGTCTATAACCCTGAATGTCAATAAAAACGAGTATGTCGCACTTATGGGACCTTCAGGATCAGGTAAATCTACATTAATGAATTTACTGGGTTGCCTAGATACGCCCACTGCAGGAGAATACATGCTAAACGGGTCAAGTGTAGAACTAATGGAAGACAGCGAATTAGCTGATATTAGAAACAAAGAAATTGGGTTTGTATTTCAGACTTTTAATCTATTGCCTAGGTCTACGGCGCTTGATAATGTTGCCTTGCCATTAGTCTACTCAGGCATGAGCAAGTCTAATCGAATAGACAAAGCTGCATCAGTATTAGAGAGTGTAGGATTAGGAGATAGGATGGATCATAGACCAAATGAGCTATCAGGTGGTCAGCGACAAAGAGTAGCAATTGCTCGAGCGTTAGTTAACGATCCTGCAATAATTTTGGCTGATGAGCCCACAGGTAACTTAGATACCAAGACCTCGATAGAGATTATGAGTATTTTTGAAGAAATTCATAAAAATGGAAATACTGTGATTCTTGTAACTCACGAACCAGATATTGCGGAGCACTCACACAGAATTATTAGACTCAGAGATGGTCTTGTAGAGACTGATGTAAAGAATGAAAACATAGTGCTTTCAAGCAATCCCGAGCATAGGTATAATGTTTCCTAGTATATCTGTACTTTTCAACTAGCTATAGCTAAATTTACTTTTACATGAAGATTTACACTAAGACAGGTGATAAAGGGCAGACCTCATTGTTTAATGGTGAAAGGAAGCCTAAAGATGACCCTAGGATAGAGGCATATGGCAATGTGGATGAATTGAACTCTTTTTTGGGATTATTAATAAGTAAGCTGAACGATGCAGCGCTTCAAGAGGTTCTATTGGATATGCAAAAGAATTTGTTTAATCTAGGTGCGATGTTAGCGAACCCAACTAATACTAGCAAAGCGGTAATCAAAGAAGAAGATATTGAAGCTTTAGAAAAGGGAATAGATAATATGAATGAAAATTTGCCTGATTTAAAAACCTTTGTGCTTCCTGGTGGCAATGAATCTGCATCCTTAGCACATGTATGTAGAACAGTATGTAGAAGGGCTGAAAGACGGACTATAACTTTGGCAAATGACAGTGATATTGATCAGATTACAATCAAATACCTAAATCGTTTATCAGATTATTTCTTTGTTTTGTCTCGAAAATTAGTCTATGATGCAGGTGACACAGAGATTCAATGGTTACCTTAGCGTTAAATTTATAAAGCGATAGTTGTAAATAGTTACATGACCCGATTTAATTCCAAAGTTGCTAGTCCTATTAAGAATACAATGAGATTTGTACTGATCGGCGTATCTATACTTATCATCTCATTGTTATTTCCTACGAGATCAGGTGTAATCAACTATAGTGTTGGCGATGTATGGAGTGGGCCAGAAGTGACTGCTCAGGAAGATATACTTATCGACAATCAGAATCCAGATCAAACAGAAGACCCTAATGGCCTACCACTAGTTACTGCAGAGACTATATCTAAAGGAACTAGAATTGTCAGCAATGGACAGATAATAAATAAGTCTACACTAGTCTTGTTAAGGGCAAATGATGAACTCGTGTCAAGTAGTAGATTGATACCTTCTAACTGGCTAAACTTTGCAGGGTATCTTATCCTTACTTGCCTTGCTATCGGTGCTTTAATATTATTCTGTAGAATAGAGTATCCAGAAGTCTATGAAAGTAATTATAGTCTTGCATTCTTACTGATGTGGCCAGTGCTTTTTGCATTTATGGTTTACTTCATAGAAGATACAGATAACTTAAGTAGCTACATGATTCCTTTTTGTATCGTACCTATTGTTGTCAAAAACTTCTTTACAGATAGACTTGCCTTGTTTCATCATATTGTGATGATATTGATAGTAAGCTTTTTATCTAAGCTAGGTTACGAGTTTACTTTTTTACAAATACTAGCTGGGATAGTAACAGTACTAGTTGTTTCAGAAACCAGATATTGGAATAAATTCTTCTCTACGATACTAATAATTTTTGGAGTTTATATTTTAGGATACTTTGGACTATCTGCAATTAAGGCTAATAGTTTTGCAGATCTCAATCTTTATAATTTTGGATGGCTAGCATTAGCATCATTCCTTGCCCTACTAGCATATCCATTCACACCATTACTCGAAAAAATATTTGGATTTACTTCTTCTATCACGCTTGCAGAGTTAACTGACATGAATAATCCACTGATTAAGCGCATGTCGATAGAAGCGCAAGGGACGCTTCAGCATTCTCTACAAGTATCTAATCTCAGTGAAGCGGCAGCAGATAAAATAGGGGCCAATTCATTGCTTATTAAAGCAGCGGCTCTATATCATGATATTGGCAAGTTAAACAACCCAGCTGCATTCATAGAAAATCAATCACCTAATAACCCGCATAATAATTGGAATAATTTTGAGAGCGCAAAGGCTATAATAGACCATGTGATTGAGGGTGAAAAAATAGCTAAGAAGGCAAGGTTACCTAAAGTCATCATAGACTTCATAACCTCTCATCATGGTACTACTAGAGTAGAGTACTTCTACCGTAACCAATTAAAGGCAGAGCCTGATCGAGAATTTGACGAGACCTTATTCAGATATCCTGGGCCACTCCCTAAGACTAAAGAAGAAGCAATACTAATGATAGCAGATTCCTTAGAAGCTGCATCTAAATCGCTTAAAACACCAACAGGGCAGGATATAGACAACCTAGTAGAGAAGATTATAGCCCATAAGATAGATAATGGACAATTGCATGAGAGTAGCCTTACTTTCAAAGAGCTAGAACAATGTAAAGAAGTATTTAAGTCCTTGCTTAAAAGTATTAATCATGTAAGAATAGAGTATCCAGATGAAGTAAAAAAAGCGACTAAAGCTGCTGCATCTACAAGCGTTGCAGATCAGACTCCTCCTACTGCAACCTCTTCGACTACTAACACAACTAATACAATTGCTGAATCAGAGAGATCAATCGAAACACCGAAAGAAGTAACTAGCAAACCAACACAAGATGATAATACAACTCCATCACAAAGTCAAGCAGAATCACCTAAAGTAAATCCTAACCCAATTCCTCCTAAACCTCAACAGAGCATAAACGAGCGTTTTGCAAATAAGCAAAAGGACTTTGATAAGTAAAAAGTAATCTATTAATCCTTTAGCCTATTACTTGCGGAGCTTCTAGTAACTTAAAAAACTGGTCTAGCTTAGGAGTAATGATAATTTCAGTTCTTCTATTTACTGATCGTCCTACGGAAGATTCATTATCCTCTTTAGGTATATGAAATGATCTACCAGCTGCTGTTAACCTAGTAGGGTCAATATTAAATTGCTCATGCAGCTTTCTCACAACTGCTGTCGCCCTTAGTACGGATAAGTCCCAGTTGTCTTTGTATTGATTATTATTAATAGGCACGCTGTCCGTGTGTCCCTCTACAAGTACATTAACATTCTCATTATCAAGAATGACTCTTGCTACCTTTCCGAGAACTAAGTTTGCAGATCTATTTAATCTGCTACTTGCGCTAGCAAACATCATCTTGTCAGATATGGACACATAGACTGCGTTACCTTTAACTTCTATCGCTATATCTCGATCGTCAAAATCGATCAGTGAACTTCTAAGATTATTAACTAACTCCATATTGATAGAATCTTTCTCATGAATTTTGGAGGTTAGATCCTGTATGAACCCATATTGATCCCCTATGGTTTCTAATGACTTCTTAATGCTTTCTGCTTCTGTCTGGTTTACAATCGAGAGATCTTCTAATCTGGCTAGTAGCGTTGTGTTTGTCTCTTGAAGAAAATCTACTTGCTCTTCTAATTGTGAAATCTGATTATCTCTAATCTGGTACTGATCTTCAAAAAGACCAGAACATGAGCTCAATGTTAGGAAGCAAATAAGTGGTAAACCGAATTTTAATTTATTCATGGGTTTCTATTTATATACAAGATACTTGACATATAAAGCCTAGGGCATAGAGAAAACCCTAATATTGACTAGGTATTAAACCTAGTATAGAAACTAAGGAAATGGATATAAGAGATTATATTACTAAGGTAAAAGCAAAAGAAATGAAGAAAATCTTACTAATTGGCATTATCTGTTTTCTAGCTCTATCCATTTATGGGCAAGATAATGATCGTAAAATATCCTTTCCAGATGTTGCAAATTTCAAAACACTCAAATGTGATTTTCATATACATACTGTATTTAGCGATGGGCAGGTATGGCCTAACATCCGCATCGAGGAAGCTCTTAGAGATGGCCTAGACGCTATATCATTAACTGAGCACCTCGAATACCAACCTTGGGAAGCAGATATGAAGCATCCCGACAGAAACAGGTCCTATGTGCTTGCCAAGGAGTATGCTAAAGCCCATGATCTATTAATTATTCATGGAGCTGAGATTACTCGTGATATGCCACCAGGACATGCTAATGCGCTATTCATCGACGATGCTAACAAGCTTATGCAAGAAGATGCATTAGATTCCTATAAAGCAGCGAGAGAGCAAGGAGCTTTTATTTTTTGGAATCATCCTAACTGGTATGCGCAAACTAAAGATGCAGTCCCTAAGCTGACTGATTTTCATAAAGACCTAATTGATAATGATCTATTACATGGTATTGA
>CALFUQ010000200.1 GCA_937929885.1 uncultured Saprospiraceae bacterium | reverse complement strand
TACGGTAAAATCAAATTTCTGTGCTATTGCATCTGACATTGCATCAAGTGTAGCTGCTTCTAAATCCCAAAAGCCGTTACCAGTAGTCAACTGATCTATGAAGCTATCAACTTCTTGTTTTGTAAAATAAGGAGAATTACCAGCTGCTTTCCTGATAAATCTAAGACTATAAATAAATCCAAATCCTTCTGAAAGATCGTGGAATGCTGCACCAAAATCATCATTTGCAATTGCATTTTTACCAGATTGCAAATAATAGATCGCTCTCACTGCAATCACTTGTGCAAGTCTGTCTCTCACTATCTCTGCTTGCTTATCTCTTACTTGATAGTCTTTAGCAACGATCGCAGCTCTCCCTAGTTTAAATGCTTCAAAGATATCACTCGCGATACCTGCAAAATCAGCATCGTCTTCTACTCGAGAAAGATATTTATTAAGGAAGCTGCCTTCTCCTAAAGTAGCCAGTGGATTAGTAGCATCTGTAGCTCTACCAAATAAGTAGCCATATGCTTCATCCCACTTGTGTTCCATAGATGTATAAGGCTTACCTTCTTCGACAATATCAGCATCGTTGTTAGCCATATTATCTCCTGCGTCTAGCACGGACGTACTCAGATAATTATTTACAATCTGGTCAACCATCAATGCTCCGATAAGTGATTTATTCACAGCTTGGTTGTATTCTAGACCTTTGGCGTTTACATATCTTACTGATGACCCATCCGCTATCTGCCCAGCCTGACCTACAACTGCAAGCATATTTTCATTTGGAAAAACTTCTTCTACTTGTGCAATGATCCATGACTCTAGATCAGCCTTGATTTCTGCTGCTTCAGCAGTGTTAGCCGAAAAGAAATCTGCTGATGCTGCCACCTTTGATTTAACACTCTTAGTTGATTCGTTAAGGCTGGCATCTGCATATGGGTTTGCATCTCCTCCCTTTGCTGTTTCATTCGCATACATTTCTAGTAAAGCCTCTTTAGAATTATCAAAATTCTGCATTGCATCGATCAATTCCGTACCCATATTGATTCTGGTAGTCTGTCCAGAAAATGAGACCGTAGATTCATTATTTCTGGTAAAGTTGTAAGTCGCAGGGTTATCGATAGTTATTTGTGGTTCTGTTGTCATGTCTGAATCACATGAAGCAAAGAAAGCAATACATAAAGCCAATATAACTAGGGGTTTCACACTCATCATCTGTCCTTAAGTTTAATTAGATTAATTCTAGATAAGACAAATGTATGAATAATTTTATTATCTCAAAACTGTACTACCTTAATTTTTATGACTTGCAGAGAGATGCTGATATCCATCTAGCATCTCCCGTTTAATTATAGCATTTGCTGACAATAACTCAATGACTAAGCACTGAATGGCCACTTATAGGTTATCTATATGCTGATGAAAGAATTAGATGAATAATTATCAGATATTATTCATCTAACTTTTTTTTTGATTTAATTAGGATTAGCCACAGGCAAAGAAACATAACCTTTGTACTCAGAATCAGACTCGAACACCACACCTGTATAATCTGTAACTACATTGTACAGCGTATCTCTCTCGACAGGGTTCCTGCCAACATTCCTTATAAGTTTAACTAAGTCCTCCGTACTCAATGCAGGATTCTGCTCCTCAGCTCCAGCCATAGAATAAATCTTAGTGGTATCATCGATAGTACCATCTAAATCATCCGCCCCAAATGCTAATAAGAGTTGAGCTGTATCTCTACCTATCATCGGCCAGTATGCTTTTATATGATCAAAGTTATCTAGATAGATTCTGCTTACTGCATACATCTTAAGATCTTCGACTACAGTAGACTCATTGACATGAGACATTTGATTACCCTTATTTCTAAACTTAAGAGGAATAAATGTTTGGAAGCCACCAGTCTCATCTTGTAGGCTTCTTAGTTTTTCTAGGTGATCGATTCTGTGATGGTATTTTTCTATATGGCCATAAAGCATAGTAGCGTTTGATCGCATGCCTAGCTTGTGCCATTCTCGATGTATACTCAGCCACTCCTCTCCCGAGCATTTACCACCTGCAATCTCATCTCTAATCTCTGGATGAAATATCTCTGCGCCACCACCAGGCATAGAGTCAAGGCCTGCCTCTTTCATCAGCTTCATCCCTTCTGCATAATCAACTTTTGCCTTTTTGAAAATGTAATGGTACTCAACAGGCGTCAGCGCCTTGACATGCAGATCTGATCGATGCGATTTAATTGTTTTAAATAGGTCTGTATAAAACTTCAGATCATACTGAGGTAAGACTCCCCCTACAATATGCACTTCTGTTACTGGTTTATCATCATAAGTCTTAATGATATCCATCATGTCATCTATACTATACTCCCACCCTTCTTCTCGTTTTTTGATCAATCTAGAATAAGAGCAAAACGTACACGTATACAAACAAACGTTAGTAGGCTCAAGATGAAAATTCCGATTAAAATAAGTCTTATTTCCATGTCGGTCTTCTCTAATCTTATTAGCCAACGCCCCCACAAATCCAAGATCACTATTCTCAAAAAGATGAATCCCTTCTTTCTCGGTGATACGATTTCCACTTAAAACTTTCTCGGCAATTGCCCTATCCTCTTTAGCTAATGAATCGTCTGATAATAAGATGCTTAATTTGTCCATGTTTTCGTCTTAGTATACCAACAACACAAATAGTATTGAGTTGCGATGTTTATACTTAATTTGTAGCTAAATTTACAGAGATAGTCTGAATGCTCTCTATTTTAATCCCAATATATAATCAGAAAATTACTAAGCTAGTCACAGAGCTACATAGCCAGTGTACTAAGACTAAGATTGATTTCGAGATTATACTGTTCGATGATTACTCTAAAGAGAACTACAGAGAAGATAATCGCAAGCTCGCTGGCATATTCAACGTGAGCTACCTAGAGATGTCAGAAAACTATGGTAGATCTAAAATCAGGAATCTCCTGGCTAAGAATGCGCGATATGACAAACTTTTATTCCTTGATTGCGACTCTAAACTCAACTCTAAAAAATTTATCAAACGATATGTCGAAGAGATGAGCAAGCACCAAGTAGTTTATGGTGGCAGGATATACCCAAAGAAAGCACCAAAATCAAAAAACAAGAAACTTCATTGGAAATACGGGATTAAGCGCGAAGCATTAGAAGCAAGAAAAAGAAACAATAAACCCTACTTAAGTTTTCAATCAAATAATTTCATAATCAACACTAAGCTTTTCTTACAACACAAATTTGATGATAGTTTAAGTCAATATGGCTATGAAGATTTGGTACTAGCCACCCGACTTCAAAATGAAAAAATACCGATCCACCACATGGATAATCCCATCAAACATGCGGGCATCGAAAAAACTAAGATCTTCTTAGACAAACAAAAAAAAGCAATTGATAATCTTATCTCGCTCAGAGCAGAAAATAAAATCATGTACACAAAGCTCTACCGAGCGTATGATAAGTTGAAAAGAAGAAAATCTATTCCCTTATTTCTTAAAACGTATGCTTTCCTCGAGAAACGGATACAATCGAGTCTGAGTTCGGAGAATCCTAATTTATTATATTTAGATCTGTGGAAGCTAAAATATTTGATAGCTAAATCTAATTCATAGTGGTTTCACTATGTAGCTTTTACCTTGGTCATCATTTTAAACAAAAGTGATGGATAGTAACGCCTCGCATAAACAGCAAATCGCTCCTTTCCTCTTGCAATCAACAACTCAGGTGTTTCGTTTTTTATGCCTTTGATAATTGCCTTCACACAATCCTCTACGGGCATTCCATTTGCGATTGCAAGATCAGTAACTCCATGAGTTTTCCCGTCACCTTCCAGCGCATTTTTAGATACATTGGTCTGTACAGAACCAGGTGTCACAACCATGATTTTAATATTGTCGCCATGTATCTCTGCTCGCAAAGCATCCATAAATCCTATGATGGCATGTTTAGCTGCGCTGTAAGCAGATCGCATAGGCGCACCGATCTTGCCAGCAACACTACTAATGGTAATTATCATCCCTTTTTGCCGACCAACCATATGTGGTAAGATAGCTTTAGTCAAGGCTACTTTAGAGAAGTGGTCTATCTCCATAATCTTCCTATCTACTTCTAAAGATGTTTCTGTGGTAAGTGATCTCTGAGATATGCCAGCATTATTAACTAAGATATCTATGGAGTCAACTTTAGATAAAACTTCGGCAGTCGCATCTGAAATCAAATCAACTTTCAATAGGTCCATGGGATAAACTATATGTCCAGACCCACTTAAACTTTCTTTAACTGCATTTAGCTTATCGACACTTCGAGCAGTCAAAATTATTTTTGAGCCTTCTTGAGCCAATTGAATCGCGAGTTCTTTTCCTATGCCGTCAGACGCACCTGTAATCCATACAGTTTTGTTATTTAATTCTCTCATCTATTGATTTCCTTTTAGAGTGTAGGTCCTGAATATAACAAGAAATAGGAAAATGATAAAAACTAGAATTTAATATGAAGATATCTTATTTACTATCAAGAGCTCAGCAAGATAAACATCAACTGTGCGATGATAATCTTCATTACTGCTGCTATAGGAAATATCATAGTGTATCCATACTGAGGTATGCTATTTTCACTTCTATTCATTGCAAAGTCAAGGATGGCAGGTTGATTAGATACCATACCCATCAAGATACTAAATGGGAGTTTTACAATTTTATATCCTATCCATAGTGTTCCGATTGCTGTGAATAAAGATATAATGACACTTGCTAAAATGATTAATATAGCATCTTGGTTAAGACTATTTACAAATGAACTTCCTGAGTTTATTCCTATTCCAGCAAGAAGCATGATAAGTCCAATCTGCTGCAATGTGATGGTTGACGAATAAGGTAGTGTCCACACCAACTTACCAGTCCTTCTAATTGCACCTAGGATTAAACCTACTATCAGTGGCCCACCTGCATATCCAAGCTTAAAACTTAAATCACCAAGTGGTATCTCGATCATTCCTAGCAAGAGACCTAAACCAATGCCTAATCCAAAAGAGAAGATATTTACCTTACTAGAATCAAAATAAGAATCGCCGAAATACTCAGACAATGCCCTAAGGTCCTCACGCCGCGCAATAAATCTAACACGGTCTCCTAGCTCTAAAATGGTGTCATCTCTTGCTAGCAAGTCTAAATCTCCACGTCTTATCCTTGATATCACAGCATGATACTTCTGATTAAGATTAAGTGCACTTAGCTTATGACCTACTACATCGGGATTTGAAACAAAAATTCTCTTGACGTCAAATTGTGATCGGTCAAACTCTAAATGAGATTTTGATACCCTACCTAAATCTACTACTGCTTTTTCAACTTCTTCTTCTGGGCCTATGATCATAACTAAATCGCCTTTTCTAATTACCAAGTCATAGTTAGCTAGGGTAACCTCGTCTTTTCTTATGATTCGCGAAAATCTTACATCCCATACTCTATCTTTTACAATATCCCTAAGTGCTAAGCCATCTAATTTATCATTTGTGATTTCTACGATCGAAGAACTAAGGAATTTATCAGATGGATAATCTTTCCGCAATCGTCTACGCTCTTCATTGTAATCTACTTTAAGGAATCGTTCCATAGCAATGATAGCTATTATGCCTCCTAGAACCCCCATTGGATAAGATAGAGAATAACCTATTACACCTTCGTTAACTTGTACAGCACCAGCATCATCATAAGTGTTGTTGATATAATCGATGACTCCAACCAAAGCTGGTGTATTGGTTGTGCTACCTGAGTATATCCCCGTAATCGTCGCTGCACTCATTCCAAATAGAAGAAAAATTCCTACAGCAACAAGTCCAGAAAAAATCAACATGACCATGATAAAGCCAAAATCTCTTAACCCGTTTTTTTTGTAGGACTTAAAAAATGCTGGGCCAGAACTAAGTCCTATTGAGTACACATAAAGCACCAACCCAAGATTGAAAACTATTGCAGGTATTTTAAACTCATCCGAGATAGCACCAAAAGCTAATCCTGTGAAGAGTACACCAGCAACTCCTAGAGAATTACCTTTCAACTTAAACGAGCCAAGCAGGTAACCTATCGAGGCTACAATAAAAAGAAGAAGTATGGGATTAGAAGCTAATGCCGATATCATATTAAAAGCAAAGTTAATATAATAACCTTCCGTTGAGTAATGATTTCTTGATCAATTATCCTTATAGGAAGTTCTTTAAACACCCTTATTTAAAAGTCTGTAGAATTTCCTTTTAACCATATATTCTTGGCGATTTTAATACCAATAGTTCACTTTGAGGATCACAGCTCTATTGTTAGTTTGTATGTTTCTTCTTTTAGGAATACCATTAAAAACATCATAATTATCAACGAAAACCAAGTACACATCTGACATAGGTGAAAATCTCCACTGCAATCGAGAATTGATCCCCATGTATTCATTTTGATCTACGTATTGAAAAAGAGTTGTCCATAACAGATTCTTATTGAATCCTATTTCAAGTTTGCTTAGTAGTGCAGTGATGACCTCATTCCCATATGGCTCTGGAAAATCCAATTTATTCCATTGGTAACCAAAACCTAAATTACCCCACGGCTGTACTCTAAAATTAAGTTCTGCTTCAGCTTGCTTTAAGGTCCCATTATAAAAACCACCTAAACGTCCACCCACTCCAAAGTTCACTAATTTTCGTTCGTCTGATGAGTAAGATGCAGATACATTGCTGTAAGTATACCTTTGTGCAGGAAGTGGTTCTTTACCTGATACAAAACTGAATGGAAATAAAAGCTCGATATCATTGTGCTCGATACCCAGTTCTATTTCTGCGGTATTACGAAAACCTGCAGAATAACTAAGTTCACTATTCCACTCATTAAAGCTCCAGTCAGCATTAGTATAGTAGATATTGGTTAAGTCTATAGTGTGTCTTGCTATATTCCCTTCTTTGGGTCTTATCCTATATTTCAGGCCGACGATATTATCTTTAAATCCAACTCTGATAGAAGTATCTCTCTCCGCATCATAATTTACTGTTCGCTGCACGAATCCCATATCGGCATAATAATTCTCTTGCACTGTCGCACTTGCTACTACAATTTCCCACGATGGATCTTGATACTCGACTCCAAGAGTATAGAAACCTGTCTTCCCCCTTACCCCTGGTTTGTAAGAATGATGCATACTGCCCCAAGCTCCTATCTTGCCATCATCACTTTGGTAACCAGCCTCTAGGCTTGTATTGCGACCATAGTCCTTTCGTAAAGCCTCACCGCCATCGAATGCTTGTCTATTAAGAAACATCCCTCGCACAAAGGACCGACCAAAGTTCTTTTGAACACTGAGTGCACTTTGATTTTGTGCGAAAGAATTATCGTTGTCCAAAGAATGAATATTCATGATACCAAGGCGCGTAGTTTTATTCAAGTTGCCAGTCAACCTAGCTCCATAAAGAATTGGTACTGCTTGTCGTCTATCATCTAGTCCAATCTTCCTCGAGAAAAATGGTCTGACTCCAGAGTATCCAAAATCTGCAAAGAGATCTCCATTTTCTAAAAAGAAAGTCCGCTTCTCAGGAAGGAAGATATTAAATCGGGTTAGGTTTGTTACTAGTTCGTCTACTTCGATCTGTGAAAAATCAGGATTAAAAGTCAAGTCAAGATTAAGCGTAGGACTTAGTGACACTCGTGCATCTAAACCAACATCACCTGCAGGTTTAATTTCTTCACCAGCTAGTTTACTTAGTGAGCCTGTCACAAATGGAATAAGATTAAAGTTCCCTTTTTTAGGAGTCGGTGCTTTATCAAAAACCAATGCACCAGCAAAAGCAACATCGGGTGGCCAAAACGATTCTGGTACCGCCGTCCAATTGTGAAATTCGTTTTCATTGGTATGATTCCTTATAAAGTTCATTCCCCATTCGGATTCGTCAGGGCTGAATCTCAGAATCCGCAATGGTATGGACATTTCCACAGACCAAAATTCTTCTTCTAATTGTACCTCACTGTACCACTTATTACTCCAGTCACTATTAATGTCTCCAGGGGATCGCAAGGCATCCCATTGCTGCCCCGCAGCAGTGACTCCAAATAGAAAACCATTGGTCCTAGTGTTAAGCGGATCAAGAACTATGGCTATCCCATCGTTATCCCAGTACTCATCTCTCTTAAGTGATTGTATGATTATATCTTCTTTTTGAAAACACTTAGCAGCAACATAAAGATTGTTTTTATCGTAAGTCAACATCACTTCAGTCCTAGGATCTGCGCCTTCGGCAAAGAAGGGTGACTTCTGCCAAAAATCTGAGCCTACATTTGCAGTAGCCCATATCTCCTCATCCAACTTCCCATCTATAGTTACTGGTACTTCTGTTTCTGTTATCTCTAACCTAAATATTGTTTTAAACTCTTCAACTGTTGGTTGAGCTGATAAAAATTGAAACAAAAACAGGAATCCAGTTATCAATACTACTTTCACGGCTATTACTTTAGCGCGCAAAGCTAAGAACATATTATGATTTATTTAATATGTATTATGAAGATTTTAAACTTTAACTCCTGAAAATTATTTATTGAAGTGAAGTGTAAGAATTTTAAATAGTAGATTTTTTACTTAAAATCTCAGGAGAATTCCAATCGTGTGATGATAGGTATATACATTTTTCTGTTTTTACATAACTGTGTACTTTTTGGACGGTTTCTTTTGACTCCTCATTAGAAAGTATAACGTCAGGAATCTCTGCCTTTAAGGTTTCAATATTATATGTCAAGTCACCAGCAACAAAGTAAGTCAATGCTTTATCTTTAATAATCACCGATTGATGTCCTACACTGTGACCTGGAGTAGGTACTAACATTATTGAACCGTCTATGCTTACGTGATAACTCTTTGAAAAAACGCCTTCCGCTTGATCCTCATATTCAATTAATTTTGGCTTAAACCAATCAGGCCAGTTCTTTTTAAAATAACCGTTGCTAGACCCTTTCTTACTTGAAGCTAATGCATACTCTGCCTTAGAGACAAACATCTCACAATGTGAAAAATGTTCTACGCCTCCTATATGATCACCATGGAGATGTGTAAAAATTATTTTATTGATATCCTTTGTTTGAAATCCAAGTTTTAATAACTGTCGATCTACTTCATCCTCTTCCTTTATTCTTGTTTGGACGACTTTGTGATAGAGTCCACCCTTAGGCAGATATCCCTCCTTATTTATTTTAGCGGTCTCTCCTGTATCAACTAAGATTAACTCATTACCAGTATTGATTAGCCAGCAATAAATAGGCATCCATTCACCCCATTTTTGTGTAAACAAGATTTGGTAGAGCCTTGATAAATTATTACTCGCTCCTGTAAGTTGAAATTGCTTGCATCTTACGGTTCCTGTTTGTATTGGGATTATCTCCATTAATTCACTTTTATTTCACAGTTCTCGCAAATTAGATAAAAATGACTGCTCCTTGTATTTGTTAATCTAAACAATACTTAATTTAAATCAAGCAACTACTTCTGCGAATGCATGCTTCTAGCAAAACAAAGGAATATCTTGCTACCAAGAACAGATCTCCAAATTTCTCTAACAAAACCTTAGTTGTCCATATGC
>CALFUQ010000199.1 GCA_937929885.1 uncultured Saprospiraceae bacterium | reverse complement strand
TCTACGAAAGACCTTGGTTCTAAAGTAAGTCAGGTAGATTCAGCAGATCCTTGGCGAGACTTATTTGATGGAAATGATTTAAAAGGTTGGACCGTAAAAGTTCATCATTACGAACCAGGAGTTAATTACGCAAATACTTTTAGAGCAGAAGATGGTATTATCAAGGTAAGATATGATGAGTACGAAGGTGAATTTAATGATCGATTTGCACATTTATATTACGACACCCCACTTTCGTATTACCATCTAAGTATGGAATACAGATTCGTAGGAGAGATACATCCTGGCACCCCCAGCTATGCGATAAAGAATAGTGGAATAATGTTTCATTCGCAAGATCCTATGACTATGCTTAAAGAGCAAGATTGGCCCATATCAGTAGAGATGCAGTTTCTAGCAGGTGTAGAACAAGGTGAGAAAAGACCGACTGGTAATATGTGTTCTCCAGGCACTGCTATAGTGTATGATGGTAAATTAGATGAGCGTCATTGTATTAGTTCGAGTGCAGAAACTTTCTTTGGTGATCAGTGGGTTAAAGCAGATTTAATCGTTTATGGAGATTCACTAGTGAAGCATATTATTAATGATAAGTTGGTAATGGAATATACACATCCTCAGATTGGAGGTGGAGTAGCTAATCGATTTGATCCAAAGTATAAGATTGACGGAATGCTATTAAAAGAAGGTCATATTGCATTGCAGAGTGAAGGGCAACCTATAGACTTTAGAAATGTTAGACTAATGAATCTTAAAGGTTGTATGGATCCAAATGCACTCAATTATGGAAGTCATTTTGTGAAGTCCGAACCAGATCTATGCCGTTATCAAGAGTAGACCTTCTTGATAACTTTAATTTATTCTGGTTTTATTTTGTGCAAAGCTCGCACAAAATATGCTGACTAAAAAAGAACAAGAAGGAATCAATATCGTATTGATTTTGACTGAACTTAATACTTAATTTTTATACTTCTCAATCGCCCTTCTGATCTCATCTCTTCTATTCTCTGGGCTAGGGTGGGTACTCATATGTTCTGGTGGTTTATTACCTCCAGCAGACTCCTCTAGGATATCCATAACTCCGATTAGGGCTTTCGCATCATATCCTGCTTCAAGCATCAGTCTTACACCCCAGTCATCAGATTCTAGTTCTTGGTCTCTGCCATACTTCATACTTGCGTAGTTACCTACTACTTGTGCAATTTGCGCCATGCTATAATCTCCTCCAGCACCTATCATTACACTATTAATCAGGCCTTGGATAAATCCTGATCTAGCCATCCGTTCAGCGCCATGTCTATGTATGACATGACCTATCTCATGACCTAATACTCCTGCTAGTTGATCTTCATTTTGTAATCTGCCGAATAGGGCAGCTGTTATAAATACCTGACCACCAGGTAAAGCAAAAGCATTAACCACTTGCTCATCTGCAAGGAGATGGAAATCATATGGATATCCTGATTGTCTTGCAATGGTATTATCCACTAATCTATCACCGACTTGCTTTACAAACTCTCTTGCTCGCTGGTCAGCATGTAATCCGCCATGCTGCTGGGCCATCTGAGGAGCAGATTGCAAACCCAATGCTATCTCTTCGTCAGTAGTCCACTGCACTCTTTGCACTTCTCCAGTTAGAGGATTCTGTTGAGTATTTGTAAAGTATTTAAAGGCTTGGAACGCTGCCATCCCTAGACCGATGATTAACATCATCTTAAATCTACCACCACCTAAACTTCTTCTTCCTTGGCCGCCATATCCTTGCTGAGGTACTCTTCTTCTATACATTTATTCTTTGTTTAAATTATTCTTCTAATTGATTACATATAAAACCTTACAAAAAAGAAAACCATTAAGACAAAACCTGTCCTAATAGAGTAATCTATATCTGGTTCTATTTTTCTCATATAACAGTATATCAACACTGGGATCGTTGCAAAGGCTATCGCAAAAAATGGATAACCTATAAGCTGGAATAAGAAAATAAAAGCGTTGGACAGGGGTGGTGCCATAAAATATGACATTATTAACATCAGGGCGATTAGTACCCAGCTGCTCCATTCTGTTCTAAAATCCATAATTAGTTCTTTAAACGTGGTTATTCGTAATTGTATAATAAAAATAATCATATTATTAGTTTCCGAAATCTGTAAAATTTACTAAGACATGAATTATCTCAACTATTTTACGATATCTAATCCTTCAAGCCGTATCTAGTTGATAAGAAAACTAAAATTCAATGTAAGTGCCAACTGTGAGTTTGTGTCAGATGGTAAGCAGAAATAGATATCTATTCGGAATTGGAATAATGATTGAATTAAACAAAAAAAGCCAAACCCTTTGGTCCAGCTTTTTTTTAATTACACCTTTTAGAAAAAACTTTAAAACACCTTTTTTAAAGTAAGAATGTATTCTAGCGAATACAATAAGAAGACTCAAAAACACCTTAAACACCCTATAGAAAAGCCGAAGTATTTTTAACACTTCGGCTTTTTTTGTAATATATCTTACATTCAAAATCAGTTAAGTAGCTGATAATCAGGATAGATTAGTTTGGTGCTTTTCTGATTGTCGTATTCTCTTGTATCCAGCATCCTACTCTAAATGATGCCCCTTCTTTAAGACTCCTTATGAAAATATCCTCTCCGCTCGGCATGTACTTAGTGTAGGTAGAAATCCACTTATTAGCTTCTGCGCTTACATTAGGGTCTACCTGCTTAGCCTTCCTAAACATGTCAATTGCAGGCCAAGTAACAATCTGGCTATCCCAACCTCGACCAGGACCACATAGCGGACCACTACTAGCATATAGCTTTCCGATCAAGATAAATGGATCTCCCCAGTTAGGTTTATTCTGAGCTGCTGCAAGTGCAAATTTCCTAGAAGATCTAAAGTCCTTGATATCCCCATAGTAGATTTTAGCTATGAGTAAATTGTACTTTGCTTTTTTCTCAGGATCATCAGTCTTAGCTACGAATTCTTCAAAATTGGTAATTGCTTCTTTAAACTGTCCAACGTTATAGGCCGTATATGCTTTTCGGAGCGGCCCAGGCTCTGTTGCTTGCACTACTACCTTACAGTTAGTAGATTTTGCAGTCTTAACTTCTTTTAATATTTCGCTATCCTCGCTACATTTAGCCCACAGTAATTTTCTCAAGACTTGATTAATGTTTTCACAATCGGTTGTGTTTTCTTGGAATTGAGGGTAGTATTTTTCTTCGTAATACTCACAACTATAAAAGTCTTCTAGACCCTCTAATTGTTCTAATCTCACTGGAGCATATTCATTTATAATTTCCCATGCTTCACATTCTTTATCCTCACAGGTAGCTAGACCATTTTTTACTACTTCTAATATCTTAAAAGCATATTCTCTTCCTTCCTCTTTGCTTACAGTCTCACTTACGACTCTATCATAGAGCATCTTTGTAAATGGATTAATGATAAAGTAATCTGCTTCTTTTCCTTTACCATCAATAGCTTGCTTAAACATCGAGTAGGTCTCCTCTGCATCCACATACTGATTAAAATCATAGTATCTATCAAATGCTTTTCTGCCAGTAATGTAATCTGGTTCTCCAAAACACTCAACACGCTTATCGTAGATGCTCATAACTTTTTCTACATAAGCTTTCTTCTCAGTCTCATTATTAGATGCTTTAAATAACTCCTTGTGGATTTTGACACCATCATCAAACTGATATTTTACTCTACCATTAGACGCAGGAGCTAGATCGTAAGCTTGCTGCCAAAGGGGTAGGGCATCTGCATAGTTTTTAAATCTTATTTGATCCTTGTAAAGCACATAGGCGGTTTCTGCATCTTCTCTTTGTCCAACTGTCAAATCCTTAAAGGTGGTACAAGGATTATCAGGCTCATTAGATACATCGATTTTAGGAGCTTCCTCTACTATGGGCTCCGTAATCTTAGGCGTACATGCAATTACAAGTATAAAGAAGAAAGATATAAACGAGTATGAAATTCTCATTACTAGATGTTTTTAATTAAGACGTATAAAACACTGTATAGGGTGTATAACCAGAGGTTAAAATTAAAAAAGCCATTCAAACAATTGAATGGCTTTTTTAAAAGTATATGTTTTAAGGATTTACTTCGCGAATCTTATTTTAACGCTTTCGTTGATTCCACAACCACAGGATTTAGTTTGTCCTTCTGTAACGCCTCTCATAAATCCTTCTTGTTTCTGAGGTAGTGAGCCTGAGTAGAGCCCTATTTTTTTACCTGCTTCATCGCTAATCGATGGATCTACTTGTCTTGCTTTTGCATATTTATCTATCGCAGCTATGATCACTTTTCTAGTTTTCCAATCATCGCCACAACTTCTAGATTTCTTAGCATAAATATCACCAAGAAGCATATAAGCTTTTCCAAAGTTAGGGTTCAGTGATATGGCTTTCTTAGCACTTCCAATAGCAGCGCCACTATCTTTTAACTTTCTAAACTGAGTAGATGCTATTGAGTTGTGATACCCAGCTTTCTTGATGTTATCTGTTTCTTTATTAATAGCTTCATTCCATTTAGTGATTGCACCTTGGAAATCTCCAGCCTTGTAAGCCTTGTTAGCTAGTAGTGCGGGATTATTTGCTTCGTACTCTGCTTTTTTATCAGCATTGACACCTGCTGCCCACTTCTCATAAGTAGTTTTAAGCTCTACATAAAATGGCTCAGTCTCATCACAACCTTGCAGTCTAAGCTGGTTATAAATCTTCTTAGCATTCTCTGGAGTAGGGTCTGCTCTATATCCATCTTCCCACTTATTCACAAAGTAAGCACAGTCAAAAATGTCTCTTTCGATCTTTTTAAATTCAGCATTAAGTGCTTGCTGCTCACTACCATAGTATTCGCCAAGTTGGGCATTGTTTTCTTTATTATATTCTGCAATAGCAGTCATCTGTTCAAAGATGTCTCTAGTCTGCTTTTGGTCTAGTTTACCTTTTTGAAATTGGTATACAGCTACAGCAGCCATAGGTCTAAACAAAGTGTACTCTGTATTATTACCTGCAGCATTTACCGCGGTCTGCAGTGCTTCTAAGTTTTTGCTGTAAGGAGCATTTAGCACGTAGTACATATCAACTGCTTTTCTACCTTCATAAAGCGCGGCTTTACCATCTCTACAATCTTGATCTTGGCACTTAGGCTCTTTGATACCTCCACTCTTGTAGCAAGAGATTAGCTCATCATAAAGACCAGCTATCTTTGCTTTTGCATCCGCATCATCCTTGTTAGCTTCTAATTTGTTTTTGTACAGTTTGATTCCATCTACAAAGTGGAATGGTCGCTGACCATCAGCAGCTGGTGCTATGGTATATGCTTTTTCCCAATTTTCCCATGTAGTAGCACTAAAATCTTTTGCCTTTAATGCTGATCGGTATATTGAGTGTGCCTCTGTACCTGCTTCTTCATCTGGGGATCCTACCCAGTTTGCACATTGACCAACCAAACCAGAAGTAGGGATAGCAAATGCAAGTAATAAAATGATTATCGAATTCTTCATTTCTTTTGATTTAGATTCTTAATTATACTTTCTTTTTATAAACCACTCATCATCGTTGAAAGTCATACCGACTCCTAATGATATGTATGTTTCTCTTAATACCTCTGCATTTCCTCTTCTGCCTAAAGTAAGGCCTAAGTTGAGATGCGAGATTTTTCTTTGATTTACAAAAGGCAATCCTGTGCCCAGTGTAATTCCATAGTTGTCTAAGTTCGTGGAGTTTATAGATCGTGGGTCTTGTCCGTAAAATACACCGAATCTATAATACATACGATCTTTATATTGAAAACTCCTAACATTAGGACGGTAATATCCTCCAAAAGTTATCTTAGAAGTATTGGATAATTCCTCAGGCCTAGCGTCGTTTCTGTATTTCGACCAATTTTTTATGGAATAATTAACGCCTAAAGCTAATTTGGTACCTAAAAAATAAGTCGCTCCGATTCCAAACTCTCCTGGCATAGTCCCAGTTCCTGGTCGGTCAGTAACAACTAGTAAGGAGTCCTGAGTAATGTCTGTGCTTGTAAGGACTAAGTATGAGGAGTTATTAATATTAGAGTTAGTTGAGAATGAGGTTCGAGAGTTTCCAAAGAAACCTACATTAAGGACTTTCATCGGTGTGGTAGCTTTTTCTTTAATTGCTGCTTTATTAAGGATATGCTGATAGATACCCCCAATATTATACACAAATCCTTTAAGCGAATATTGATCTACAAAATTATTGTCAAAGCTAAAATCAACATCAGAGAATACTACATTTCTCTCGTTTGTCAACCTGCCGAATAGGTATCCCATATTGAGACCTACAGACATGTTTTTATATTTAAAGGAATTTCCCCATTGTACTTTATAACTCCCTCCATTACCTGCGAATGTTCTTGTCACATCTCCAATATCTGGTAGTGTTTCTGTATTGACAACCTCATAATTTACATCAGAATGCTGTGCCAGGGTAAAGTTAGTGGCAAACCAGTATTGCTTAGGTTCTACTTCTAGAAGATCATTATAAGCATTAAATAATGGCAAAGTGAATGATAAGTATTCCAGATTACCACTAAAGATGCTAGAACTCTCATTAGGATCTTTAAGCCCTGCATACTTAAATTTCATTCCTACATCAAATGAGACAGCTCTCTGAAACGAGAATGATGCTGGATTCTTGATGTTAGAATGATAAGTATCGGTGAAAGAAGCGCTGAGCCCACCCATACTTCTAAGATGTACCATATTACCATCATTAAGATCTCCTAAGCCGAATCTCGAGAACGGAGAGTTAGCACCACTCTGTGCAGATAGATGTATTGATATAATTATCAATCCTAAGCAGAGTATATATTTTGATAAGTTATTCAGCATTGTGTAGAAGTATTTCATTGAGACCCTCTAATACGAGGTAAGGGCGGACAAATATCTTAGAATTCAAATATTTAGCCAAAAATTCAGCGTATCCGCCGGTTAAATTTGTGTTAATCAGCGGATATTTTGCTTTCATACGTGATATGAACGCCTCTACTTCTAGAATTGTGCCCATCACAGCGCCATTTTGTAAGGCAGTAACAGTATTATAACCAAAATCAACATCTGGATTAATCGGATCAACTATAGGCAGATTAGCAGTATAATCATGCATCGCTTTAATTCTGAGATTCATTCCTGGGGAGATATTACCACCTAGATACTCTCCTTTATCATTTATGATATCCATAGTTATACATGTGCCAGTATTAATCATTAGATGATAAAAATTAGGTTTTCGCATGTATGCACCTACCGCTGAAGCCAATCTATCTTTTCCAAGTGTCTCTGGGGTTCCATATTTATTTTTTATTGGTAGGAGCGTTTCTGCAGTCAGCTCTATAAAATGACCTAACTTTTTTAAGTGATTAATCAGTCTAGCATTTCTTTTTCTCACCGAACATAAGATGATAGATTTGATCTTATGCGAACTTAGAATATCATCTAATTCTTTATAAAGACCTTTCTTAAACTTGCGATGTTCTACGAGCTTTTTCTTTTTGAAAACGCCAGTCTTAATATTAGTAGATCCTATGTCAATACATAGATTCAAAACCCCACTAATGTTTAAAGTGTCTAGTACCTGTAAATACCATAGCTACATCATTAGCATTGCAATAGTCTATGCTAAGCTGATCTTTTATAGAGCCTCCTGGTTGTATAACTGATACTATACCAGCTTTATGAGATATCTCTACACAATCAGGAAATGGGAAGAATGCATCAGAAGCTAAAGCAGCGCCTTT
Source organism: uncultured Saprospiraceae bacterium (assembly GCA_937929885.1). Lineage (GTDB taxonomy): Bacteria > Bacteroidota > Bacteroidia > Chitinophagales > Saprospiraceae > CALFUQ01. The sequence goes on along the minus strand of CALFUQ010000199.1, from coordinate 2,418 downwards.
AATATCAAATCCCATTCTCTCAGCCTTATCAATCGCTTGCTTACACGCATCTACTCTAGATGTCTGACCGCAGCCCATTCCGAGGAGTTGATTATCTTTTGCAATTACAATCGTATTTGATTTCAAATGCTTAGCACATTTACTTGCGAAAGCAAGATTAGAAATGTCTTCCGTAGATGGTTGTTTATTGGTTACTATCTCAAAATTTTCTACCACGTCAGATTTTAAATCATTGTCTTGGCTTATTACTCCATTTAAGATTGTTTTTATTCTTTTCGTTGGTACGTTGAAATCTTTAATCTTGAGCAATACTCTCTTTTTCTTTTTGGTAAGCAATGCCTGTGCATCATCATTAAAAGCAGGAGCAATCAAAACTTCATAAAAGATCTTATCTATTTTTTCTGCTGTAGCTAGATCGATTGCAACATTGCTTATTAGAATACCTCCAAATGCAGAAACGGGATCTCCTGCCAGCGCAGCATCCCATGCATCTGAGACAGATGATCTTACAGCAACGCCACAAGGGTTAGTGTGTTTTAAAATCGCGAAGCACGGATCACCTTCAGCAAACTCCGACATGATCTCCACAGCCGCATCTATATCTACTAGATTGTTATATGATAATTCTTTGCCGCCTAATTTTTCAAACTTATCATTGAGATTACCATAGAAGGTCCCAGTCTGATGAGGATTCTCTCCATATCTTAAGGTTTGGTTTTCATCTATACTTACGCGAAGCGGCCCTTCGCTTTCTTCATTAAAGAAATTATAAATGGCAGTATCGTAATTAGAAGAAATGGCAAATGCCTTCTTTGCGAAAAGCTTTCTTTGCTCTATTGTTGTATAGCCATCATACTCATTTAAAATTTCTAACAGCTCAGGGTACTCGTTTTTAGACGGCACCACTGTTACATCTTTATAGTTTTTTGCTGCAGCTCTAATTAATGAAATACCTCCGATATCAATCTTCTCTATAATCTGTGCTTCGTCATCAGTACTAGCAACAGTCTCCTCAAAAGGATACAGATCTACAATAACCAAATCAATCTCAGGGATTTCATAATCAGATAACTGAGATTGGTGATCTTCCTCACGCATCGCAAGTATACCACCGAAGATTTTAGGATGTAGCGTTTTGACTCTACCTCCAAGTATCGAAGGGTAAGAAGTAAGACCTTCTACCGAGTGAACTTCTACACCTTGAGATTCTATATATTTTTGAGTTCCTCCTGTAGAATAGATTTTGATATCGAGGACTTTTAGTCGTTGTACGATTTCATCAAGACCTGTTTTGTGATAAACGGAGATAAGAGCGGAATTTATCTTTTTATTCATGATATAGGTTGGTTATAATATATCTCGTAAAAAGCACAAATGTATTGTTTTTACAGACAATTATGGAGTGAAAGTGATCACCTGGCCTAATTGAGTTTTAGATCTAGAATATTACCCATCGTATAGCAAATTCTACATCTAGGTTCGTACTTGTCATTCTCACCTAAGACTACCTGATCAGTCTCCTGAGTAAGTCGATATGAGTGCGTTGCTAGACTACCGCAATGTGGACAGATAGCGTGCACCTTAGTTAAGTATTCTGCGATCGCTAACAACTGAGGGATTGACCCGAATGGCTGACCTTTAAAATCCATGTCTAGCCCAGCGACGATTACTCTCGTCCCTTTGATTGCTAGTTTCTCGCAGACCTGAGGAAGATTATCATCAAAAAATTGGGCTTCATCAATACCAACGACCGATACGTCTTTAGCTAATTCTAATATCTCTACGCTCGTAGCTACAGGTATACTTTTAATAAAGTTTTCATCGTGGGATACTACGTTCTTCTCATCATATCGAACGTCTTTTTTAGGTTTAAATATCTCAACTGATTGATTAGCAAACTTTGCCCGTCTTAATCGTCTTATTAGTTCTTCTGTCTTACCAGAAAACATGGAGCCACAGATTACTTCTATCCACCCACTACGTTGACCCTTAAAGCTCGGCTCTAAAAACATGATTAATTATGATTGAGAGGCACAAAATATTTAAAAAACGGTACATAAAAAATTGAGCTCTAGAATAGGAGTTCCTTTCTCATTAAAGGTATAGGATAGTAGTGGATCTTTATTTAGGCTTAAGGAAAGAATAAATCCCTCAATAAATTCAATATTTCAAGGTAATAGTATGTTAGTAAGAGGTAATTAGAATTTAAAAAATGAACTATAATAAGACTTCTAAGTTGCTTAAGAAATTTAAGGGTCTGCATAACACGCTTAGAGATAGTGGGCAAGAGCCATCTGGGATAGAAAAGGATCTACTACTAAGTTACCTTAAAGAGCTATATGAAAATGTGATATCTATAGATGCAGTATCAGCTGAACCATCATTACCTAGTCAACCAGTAGACGAAGTTATAACCGC
>CALFUQ010000198.1 GCA_937929885.1 uncultured Saprospiraceae bacterium | reverse complement strand
AAGCTAGAAGGAGGCCTAAGATTAAGTTATTCGACTTTGGCGGGGATATTAAAGTACCCATGTGAAGTAGGCGCAAAAGATAAAAAATACAAGCACCGTAAGAAGTTTGGTTTCTTTCAATCTGAAAAGGATATCTTTTTAGATATCGTTGAGGAAGTGGGTATGATTAAAGAATCTGTGAAAGGCAAAATTTGCTACAAGAGACACCCATTTGTTTACCTTGTAGAAGCAGCTGATGATATTTGTTATCGTATCATCGATATGGAAGATGCGCATCGTTTGGGGATTCTGTCTTCAGAAGTAGTCAGTAAGGCATTCCTGAAAATAATTAGCTCTCTTAAGCGCAAAGAAGATAATATCACAGAGATAAAACGAACTCTAAAATCGATTACTGACGAAAATAATGCTATCGAATACTTAAGGGCCAAAAGCATCAACTCTCTAATCATGGAAGCAAGAGATGTATTTATAAAACACAAAAAGAAAATCCTCAAAGGAACTTTTAACGATACCCTTATCGATAATGTAGAGCATAGATGCGGTGCGCTTAAAGAGGTGAATACACTTTCAGTAGAAAAAATATATAACCACAGATCAGTCATAGAAGTAGAAATCTCAGGTTACAAAATAATGTCAGAACTGCTTAGCACATTTATTCCAGGTCTGCTTCGAAAAAAACCAAATGACATGGAAGAGAAATCACTGAGATTATTACCAAAACAGTTTCAATTACCAGAAGATTCAACTCCTTATCAAAAGGCTATGTCAATTATCGACTATGTGTCTGGCATGACTGACACCTTTGCTATAGAACTATACCGCAAGTGTATGGGTATTGAGATTGCTAAACATCGATAGCCTGTTACTCTATCGCTTTAGAAGAAGATTGATTTTTATCGTAATTTATTGAAGTGAATCGATTGCTTCCTTTCAATTTTTTTCGTTTTATTCTGTTGATGAGTCGACAGACCATTCTTGTAGCATTTGTTTTTCAGGTCCAAATGTTACCAGCTCAGTTCACTACTACCAAGTGGTTTATTGGAGATGAGCCAAGTAATGCGGGTATGACTTTCTATTCCGAAGTAGGAGACCCGACACCTCAAAACAACAGAGTGTCGCTAGACATGAGTGAAAGCAATGTGATGCTTATAGAAACCGCTGTAATAACAATGCACAGTAACGGCGAGAAAATATTAAATGCACTAACGGAAGAAATGCCTAATGGTTCAGACCTAAAAGGTAATGCTTCTTCTATGTATGGCAGCACAATCGTAGCTCATCCTAACTTCTGTTATCGATACTATGTCTTCTATACTCAGGCGTCAGAAGACCCTCCCCCACGCAAAATATTTTACTCGATAGTAGATCAAAACATCGAAATTGAGAGACAATTTTTTACTTCTAAAGGAGACGTTATTCTATCTACTAAAGATACCGACATCACTCCAACTAATGTTGATGCTGGTGAGAGTATATACCTCGTACAGAAAAGCATGCCTAAGCTAGGGTCATGGTTAATGATGAGTGGAAGAAATACAAATTCAATTTACATTTTTGATATATCCTCTAATGGTGTAAGCTTACACCGAACCTATAGCTTGACTGATTTAAATCTTACCACTAACAGCAATACATTAGTCAATATAAAATTTGATAGTCAGGATACTGATGATTCTAACTCACAGTTAATAATCGCTCCTACCGATGGCACCTCTAGTAATAATAGCATTGGAAGCTACAACTTCAACCGAGAGAATGGTGAACTAGATCTTAGCTCTCAAATTTTAATTGATGACCAGACTACATTTATCTATGGTACTGCATTCTCACCTGATGGTTCTAAACTTTACTATTCAGACCATATCACTAAGACACTACGACAGTTTGATTTTGAGACAAAAGTATCAATGAACATTGGCACCTCTCCACACAATGGCAGATCAGGAGGACTAAAACTAGGACCAAATAATAAAGTTTATTGGGCAAATATATTTGACCATAAATTAGATGAAAGCCCTATAAGTGCACTATCAGTTATTGCTAATCCCAATGCTACTGGGCTTAACTGTAATTTGATGTGGGATGATTATAAAATAACTTCTAACCCTCTTCCAAAACAGATAGGAGCCCTACCTACAATTCTAAAAAAAGCTATCAGCCCATCAATCTTTATGACCAATGAAGCTAGCTGCAACGAAATTAATGGCTCAGCCCAGGTTATAGCAGACCCAGATTTGTATCCTCTCAAGTATCAATGGGAGAATGGAGAGATTACTGCTAACGCTATATCTCTAGCTGCTGGTTACCACAATGTTACGATTACAACTTTGGACAATTGCACTTATGTAGACTCCATCCTTATATCAGAGCTAAGTGATTTTGATTTAAGTAATGCCAAAGTAACTTTTCAATCTCCAACCGAATGTTTAGCTAGTGATGGTTTTATAAAAATTACTGCTGATAATATTATTGAAGATTCCTTATACTTAATGACTTACTTAGGAGTAGATGGAGATATCGTCACTACCGAATTACAAGCTGATGATAGCCAAAGTTTAACAATCAACAATCTCCCTATTGGTACGTATACTAAACTTGAGATAGCTTCAGCAAATTCAGAATGCGGCTTTAAATTCTCGGAGAATATAAAGTTAGTTGGAACAGCATCGAAACCTGAATTAGGGAGTGATACTACACTCTGTGACGTAAATCAATATTTGCTAATTCCATCTGGCAATTTTACTAATTATGAATGGTCAGATGGCAGTGTGCTAAATAGTTTAGAAATCACAACTAGCGGCATCTACACTTTAAAAGTAAATGATGAAAATGGTTGCATAAACAGGGATACAGTATTGATCAATTTTGCTGACAATCCTGAGATTACATTGCCTAGTGACATCAATTTAAACTTTGGAGATTCCATTCAACTCAATCCTGTAATAAGCTCCAACAATGAACTAGTATATATGTGGTCACCTCCAGAAGATCTTAGCTGTATCAACTGCCTTGACCCAATAGCAAAGCCTACTGTTTCAAAAAAATATTCTTTAGTAACCTTCGATACATTTATGTGTTCGGACAGTACATCAGTCAATATCAATGTGGAAAAATTCTCTGGAGCATATGTCCCAAATATATTTAGTCCTAATGATGATGGAGAAAATGATCAAGTCGGAGTAATTGGAGTTAGCGATGATGTTGTACTTGTTCGTAGTTTTAAGGTTTATAGCCGCTGGGGTGAGCAAGTATTTAATCGTAATAACTTTGAAGTAGGTACGGAAAACAACAATTGGGATGGCCTATTACCAAAAGGACCTGCAACAACTGGAGTTTACGTCTATAGTGTAGAATTAGAATTAGCTGACGGCTCAGTTATAAAACAAACTGGAGATTTACTACTGGTCAGATAAACTAAAAGCCCAGCTTACGCCAGGCTTTTGCTTGTGTGAGTTTGTAAAGGTTGACTTAGTTATTTCTTACGTTAAAAATAACTAGCGAATTTTACTGTACTACAAATGAGAATGATTCCTTCCCTACACTACTCTTAAGTAGTATGTGGTAAATTCCTTTTTCGAAATTCTGTAAAGAAATCTTATTTTTTGATTCGAAAACCTGATTCGCAATTATCTGCCCATTTGAATTATAAATTTCTAACATCACTGATTCTTCTATTTTCTTAAGTGTTTCAATATTGATAAAATCACTTGTCGGGTTTGGGAATACATTTACTTCAAATATTGGCTCCTTAATATTATGCGAAGTGGAGGCCTGTCCAATTATATCTTCGAATGCATAGTAAATAGAAGGCTTAAGTGTAGTGTGACTATAGTTACCCAAAAAAGATAAAACTCCGTAGGTTATAAACTCATCCTTATTGTTAGTCTTAAAGATAGGGCTTCCACTCTCTCCACCAAGACCCATCAAATGATCCTGTACTCCTATGAAACCTTCAGATATGTAATCAACAACTCCGTAGGATATATGTAAATCATTACCAGTAAATGGTTTGTCATTATAAGGGGTATTATAGGCTGGATAACTCATCTTATGGTACACACCCTCACTCAAATTCTCAACCTCTGATTCATACCCGATAGACATCCAACCAGATTGCAATCCTATTGGGTCCTCTAACTCTAATATTACTAAGTCTTCTCCGCTCCAAATTTCCCAATCCTCAACAAAGTAAATTTTAGCAACAGTACTTCTAAGCTCTTCATCTGGGTTTATTGATTTATCATATGATGCAATAACATCAATTTTGTCAAAGAGAATTTCATTAGTATATTTTCTATTTGTGCTATGAGCTGTAGTTAAAACATATCTATCACCCACCATAACTCCAGAAGCCTGGTGCTTATCTCCCATATTAGGTAGTATAATCTTTACACTAGTCGTATAAGGGAAGGTTAACTTATTTTCTAAATTCGAGATTGGTATTAGATTCGTAAAATTAGTATCATCGATTAGATTCTTTGTAGGAATACTCTGCTCCAACTCTAAAATCGTTTTTTCACCACAAAAGTGCTCCGTACTATTTCTCTTTATCGATTGATTAAATTTAGAGCTCGATAAATTTTCGTATTCATTTGTTTGATAATCATAAACTATTAGGTTAGTCGTATGCTGACCATATAAGTTTAAGAAAGGTAAGATTAGGCACAGGAGTACACCTGCAATTTTTAAGTTAATTGACATTACACACACTTGTTTACTAGTTAATAAAACACTTGAAGAGAGACAGTTTTAATACACCTAAAAAAACTTTTTATTTCTCCTTTACACATATAGAAGACTCACTAAGCGTGACTCACCCTTTTTTAAAATGACAAGCTTTTATCAGTAACTGCCCTTAAAATTTCTTTTGTAGAGAGTTTGTAGACATTATAAAATTATAATGACTTTTAGAATACACAACATATATTTTATGTTGCAATTTGATGTGTCAAGTTTTTTACAAAATGCAAAAGCCCAGCTTACGCCAGGCTTTTAAGTGTGAATGTGTGATGTTTAATATTTATTTCTGAACTAGAATTGTGTGCGTTTCTCTTTCCCCATCTACGTCAATTACCATATGATAAGTCCCTGCATTATAATCCAGAGTTGTAATCGAAGTCGAACTTCCGAAGGTAGACTGAGACATCACTTGCCCTGAAGGGCTATACATTGTTACAGTTTTTGTGATATCATCTTGAGTATCGATATTGATATAATCAGTAGTTGGATTTGGATAAACATGTATGTTTGCGATCGATGTAGCTTTTTCATTAGAAAAGTTAACTGCTCTAACTTCAGATAATTCTTCAGTACCATCTATGTCTATAGATCTTAATCTGTAGTAAATTTTTCCATTGTTATCATCGCTATCTGTGTAACCATATCTCTGAGCTTCAAACTTGTTATTAGCTTCAACAAAACCGACATATTCAAATGTCTTTCCATCTAAACTTCGCTCTACTTCATATCCTTCTAAATTAATTTCTTTTTCTGCTGACCAATTTAATTCAACATTGTTATCTACTTTCTCCGCTTCAAAAGATACTAACTCAACTGGCAAGATACTGCCTGCTACCTGAGATTTATTTTTCAGTATATCTTCATAAGCAAAGTATACAGAAGCATTAAATCTACTGTGGTTATGAAACCCTGCCCAAGTTAAAACCCCATGGGCAGTATAGTCATCTTTATTATCAGTTGTGAAGATTGGACTTCCACTCTCGCCTCCCGCTCCTACAAGGTGATTCTTTACACCTATATACTCAGGTACTACATAATCAACTACACCATAAGAAACATGTAATTCTTCACCATCATATACAGTTGGATTTAATGGAGTACTATATGCAGGGTAACTCATCTTGTGCATAACCTCTCCTTCAATTTTACTCTGATCAGATTCAAACCCAATTGACATCCATCCTGAAAATAATCCTATAGGCTGCTCTAATTCATATAGTGCAAGATCTTCTCCGTTTCCAATATTCCAATCTTTAATGAAGTATATTCTTTTCACTTTTGCTCTTAGTGTTTGACTAGGATCTAATGATCCATCATACCCTGCAATAGCATCTAAGCCATCTATAATTACTGTGTTTTCATAGGTATCAAGAGTGCAGTGAGCTGATGATAAAACGAAATTTTCTGATACCATAACTCCTGTGCATTGGTGCCTATCATCTCTTCCTGGCAACACTAGTTTTACGCTAGTAGATAATGGATAAGCAATCTTTTCGAAGATATCAGAGACTGGAGTTTGATAAGTAAAGTTTGTTTGCTCTACTAAATTTTGTTGTGGCACATTAAGGTCTAAATTAACTTGGCTTTTAATCCCAACATAATTCTGTGTTTTTGCACACACTACATTTCCATCAAATGAAAATGACTGTAACGTATCTAAAACTTTAGTTTCAAAATCAAACACCATGATCTCTGGAGTTTGCTGACCTGACAAGTTATTTGTCGTAAGAACTAGGCAAAGAAAGCCTATTATAAAAGTTAATTTATTAAACATAACACACCCTTTTAGTTTATTGAATACTTTTTTGTTGACCTTTAGTAAGTCAACTATTTTTTAAGTTTTTAAAAAGTCTATTCTGTTTTCACACCCCTGCGTTGCCAGAACAAACCGAACAATTTTTGTAATAAAAATCTTTAACTACATCAAAAAGCGATTTCATTTTATTTGAAAATTTATTTGTAAATCGTTTCATTATAATTCGCTGTAGTTGATAAGAAGAACCGATAAAATTGACCTCCCCTTTTTCGAAATGTAAGCTAGTTTTCGTAAGTGCCTCCTAGGCTATTTTTTGTAGTGTCGATGTAGACTGACGTAGAAAGAATGTAGAATCTGGAAAGTCGAATAGTTTACAAACTGAAGATGCCTATTTGCCCTTCACAAAACTCTTTGCGGCTGAGAGCCCTTGATTTGTTAGTATTCTAAGGTGATATAGACCTTCTGAGAGGTCCCCTATATCTAATTTCATAGAATTACCAGCACCCCTATAACTCTTTATAAATCTTCCATTGACATCATGCAGAGTCATGAGCTGTACTTCGAGATCGGTATCTAACTCGACGAAGATATTATCCCTACTAGGATTAGGATATAGAAGGATTTGTGAATCACCTATTAACTCTTTTGTATCTGTAAGTAAGGTTTTACCCACTATGCTCTTAAAAGCATTAAAGCGTTCTGCCGTAAATCTGCTATGGTTATAATACCCTACCCAAGTCAAAACGCCATAGCTAGTATAGGTATCATCATTATTAGTGTAGAGGATAGAACTGCCACTTTCGCCCCCAGCACCATAAATATGCCCTACAACACCTAGAAAGTCATCAGCTACATAATCAATGGCCCCATAGCTATAGTAAAGCGTATCGCCATTAAATGGAAACCGATTATACGGTGTTCTATAAGTAGGATAACTAAACTTGTGGAAATTCTTGTTATCAAAAAACTCATTGTCATCATTATATCCAAATGATACCCACCCAGTGTAAAATCCTATTGGTTCTTCTAGCTCTAGAATCGCTTGATCGTCACCCTCTCCAATATTCCAGTCATCCATAAAGTATATGCTGTTTACCGTAGTGCTGATATGATCTGTACTATCCATACTTACATCATACCCTGCTACTGCTAGTAAGTCATCTACAACGACCTCTACAGTATAAGGCTTAAGCACACAATGAGCTGAGGTCAGCATATGTTTAGGACCAACCATAGTGCCAGTACATTGATCTCTTAATTCACCATCGCCCAATATTTTAAATAATTTAATGGTAGTGCTTACTGGAAAGTTTACCATTGAATAATGGTCATTAGCAACTAAGGGTTTTGTGAAGTTTGTGCCTTCAGTAAGGTTTTCCGTAGGCATTTCCATAGGAACTTCCATCGGAAACATATCACCGAAATGATAATTTGTCTTTTCAGCAGATATACTTTCACTGTAAGTAACACCTGCAATAGTGTCAAAGGAAGAAGAAGCAAAATTATACTTGATAATATCCCTAGTGAGACTCTGGGCCATCAGTAAAACTGAGCAATTGAGCCATAAGGCTACAACTGATAATACCTTAGTTATAGGCACACCTGAGAGTTTGATTAGCTTTTGATCGATTTGCAGTTTCAGATCAGAAACTAAAAAGTTTGCAATTTCATTCTTAATACACCTTCAATGATCGATTAAACCACATTAGGTGATACCTCTAAGATAGCATTGATAACAAGAATATATAAGGAATTATCTTAATATTTAATAAATGGTCTGGTAAGGACAATCCTATTGTTATGACTGACATGGAGAAAAAGAGTGCCTATAGGAAATCCATTAACATCTATGAGGACATGTTTGTCCGTAATCTCCATATCATGGACTAATCGACCTTGGACATCATAGATGCGGGCAATTGTACCGCTTGCAGGTTTATCTTTGAATTTTAAATGTAGCTCACTAGTTGCTGGATTAGGAAACAGTTGGACACTTAGATCATCAAACTCGTCACTGACTGCTGTGCTAACTTGATTCTTATCGAGTACATCTACAAAAGCATAGTACCTTTCTTTGTTTATTCTGCTATGGCTGTAATTACCTAGCCAAGTCAATACTCCATACGCCACGCAATCCTCTCCTTTTTGATGATCAAAAATAGGACTTCCGCTTTCTCCTCCTACTCCACTTAGATGCTTCTTCACTCCCAAGAAATTATCATTGATGAAATTGATATTCCCATGGCTGTAATAAAGTGTATCTCCGTTGTAAGGAAAATCATTAAAGGGTGTATTAAAAGACGGATAAGCCAACTTATGCATGTGGCGATTATCAAAAAATGAATCATCGTCATTATACCCTATAGACATCCATCCTGATATGACTCCTATATTTTCTTCTAATTCGTAAATGGCGAGATCTTCTCCAAATGAAATATTCCAACCTTCTATAAAATAGATTTTATTCACCTTAGAAGAATAAGTCCTGCTCTCTTCTATACTAGTATCATAGAATATTCTCGCTTCTACATCTGGTATATTAACATTAGTAGTGTAAGCTTGAAATATGCAGTGCGCAGAAGACAAAACATGTCGATCACTAATCATAACACCACTACATAAATCGCCTTGACCACCATTAGTAGTGTTAAATAACTTGACTGCTGTAGAAACTGGATAACTTTGAATATCAAATTTACCCGCTGCTACTTGTGGTTTGCTAAATAATGTAGAAGGAACAAGACTACTATAGTCAGAAAAAATATTATCAGGTAAATCTACAATTTCTCGTTTGCTAACGGTCCACATGTTTGGTGTGGAGTCATAACTCTTATCAGTTATCATCTGAGCCGCATCTAAAGTATCAAATTGACCAGACTTTAAGTCATATGATATAATTCTCTTAGCAAACTCTTGAGCATGAGTAGTAGGCGCAAATATCACGCATATCAAGATCAATAAGATGAATCTTAATTCAGGCAAGTCTAAGGTGTATAAAAAGGTGTACTGAAGCTTATACTTCAGATAAAATCCAATATTACCTTAGATATCTCTGATTTTTTTTCAAAAGGAACCAAATGTCCCCCATCTTCTATTTCTTTGAAAGTGAAGGATTTAAGTCTAGATTTCATTAATGCCCAGTTATCATCAGCTAGCACATTTGATTTAGCACCTCGGATGACTAAAACCGGTATTTTAAGTAACTTTAAGATTGGCCATGGATTAGTAACATTAGCGTAAACTTGAGCTTCCCACTCCTTGCTATAGCTTAATTTAACACCGCCTTCTTGCGCTTCTTGGGTGCCATACTCGATATAATCTCTAAATACATTTTCAGGTATACCCTTGAAGACTCGTTTAACACTTAACTGATTAAATGCCTCTTCTTTAGAAGCCCAATGATCTTTTCTCTTAAGTGCTATCTTGGCTACAGGGACTATTTTCTTACGAAAGTATTCTGGCATGTATTTAAATAAATAATATTTAGGCTGTAGTACTACTGGTTCTATCAAGACCAACTTAGAAAATAAATCAGGTCGCTTAGCTTGTGCGATTGCGCTGGCCACTCCTCCCATAGAGTGTCCCATCCCTATAATATTATTGTAGCCTAGTTGGTCAAGATATTGAATCAAATCATCGGCAAGTAAATGCCAAGATTTAAGATCTCGATAATCTGACCCATTCCAAAATGGTCTGAATAATTTACTGTCAACTTTGTGATTAGGTATAAGATCACTAATAAGCGACCTATACATCATCGGATGAAATCCATTAGCATGAGCAAAGTGGATTTGCTCTCCTGCTCCCCCAAAATCAATCCTTGGTATTAGCATACCGCTAAAATACTCAAGTCATTTAAAATCTATTTATACTTTATGAGCTTAGATTCTACCAAAGAGTTGTCATTATCACCTGATGTCCCATAGATGTTGATAAACAATATAGCATCAGCTCCTTTCATACCTGCTTTCTCTATCATTTGATTTTTTACATTGTCTGTGGACTTATCAAATGATTGTTGAGTATCTGCAGTTAGTATACCCATTACTTTGAAGTCTTTGTCTATGTCACCAATATCATAGAACACATCTATCTTACCATTGTTGGCATTGTATGTATCTCCTAGATATTTAAATTTTGGTGAGCAAGCTACCATGCTCAAAAGGAAGAATAAGGTTAGGTATCTCATAGTTGTTACGTTTGTCTGATAGTAAATTAATTATTTAAAATAATTAATACCCTAAAGTAATGTTAAGCTATTAAAACAACATCATAAAATTAAAAGGTCGTATCAGAATTCCATCCTTCTCTTGCTTGTTGCTCCGCTAATCTCCGCTGCTGTTCCTGGTATACTCGCTCTGCTTTCGTCATCTCGAACGTATCTCTAGGTAAGAAAAAGCGCTCTGGCTCCTCTGGTTCTTCCCATGCCTTTTTAGTAACCTCTCCCTCTTCTTCTACTCCTTTGAATATTGCAGAAACTATAATCCCCACAATAGCACCTAGTAAATGGCTTTCCCATGATATGCCCTCTTGATTAGGCATGATCCCTAAAAAATAACCTTGGTATAAAAACAAAACCACCAATGCCAAAACTATAGACCTAACATTGCGCCTAAACAATCCACTCCAAAAAACAAAGGATACCATACCATATGCCACTCCACTCGCTCCGATATGATATACCTCTCGACCAAATAACCAAACACTAAATCCGGTCAACAAATAAATTAAGACTATACTAGGCACCGAGATCTTCCTATAGAAATAGGTAATCATAAAAGTCAAAAAGAAAATAGGAAACGAATTAGAAAAGAGATGTTGGAAATCCCCATGAATAAAAGGTGAAAAGAAAATTCCTCTAATCCCATCTAGGGCTCTTGGGTAAATACCATATTGCCCAAGATTAAGTTGCCAGATAACTTTGGCTATGTGGATTGCCCAGAGTATGCTGACGAGGAAAGCAGGAAATCTTAATGCCTTTAATAAATGGACTGCTTCCTTTTCTAATTTCATTTGTTTGTCTTCAACAAGATTTATACGATGAACGTGATATTAAGTGTTAATCAAAACAATCTAAGACGTTCATAGGATAATTTATCTTAAACCAGAGAAATTCGAAAATTCTAATCTTCTAAACAAGGTAAATAATAGACGAAAGCAGTATCAACTATATCTGCGACGGAGCAACTGGATAAACTTATCAGCCTTCTTGAGCTTACCGTCATCAGCCCATCTTAAATCTGATGCTACTCCTCCAATCAAATAATTTTTTGCCTCATTAAAGGAGGTGAAACTATTGAGCTTAAGCATTGTCTTGCTGAACAGTTCTTGATCTCCATGAAATAGCTCATTAATTGTCAATACTTTTTCATTGATGCCCATTGCCTTATTGATATCTGAGATCGGCAGCTTGTTTAGCTTGTCTGATAATTCATTTACTCCTTTGTCGGCAAATAATTCTGACAA
>CALFUQ010000197.1 GCA_937929885.1 uncultured Saprospiraceae bacterium | reverse complement strand
TTGTATTCGTGGATAGATATACCACCTGGTTCAGCAATCGAAAAAATTGTTATCTATTATTACGGAGAATCCTATGAATTTATATCGGCTAATATAAGCTATAATGAAATAAATACTGGTGGGACATTATGGGGGGAGACTTCAACAATAGCTCCTCGTCCAGGATCTAATGGTGCATTTGGTACACATACTTTTAATGTAGATTCCCCACTCTTAATGAGCGATAACGGATTCTGGCAACTAAGGTTTTATAGTGAAGATTGGGACGATAATAAATTATTGGGTTGCAATATTTTCTATAAATAATACTATTCAAAATTAGATGCCTCAGTTTGATTTAAATTATAAACTGTTGTACAAATATTTAAATCAAGCAGTATTAATAATTATCTTAAATGATAGCAATAACTAAGCAAGAGAAAAGTATAAGTATGGCAACTTCCGTAATCAAAGCCCTAATCATAGACGACGAACCAGCTGCACTAGAAGCTTTGAAAATGAAGCTAGAGATGTATTGTGAAAGTGTAGAGGTGGTCAAAGTCTGCAATTCTGCAAAAGAAGGACTACAAGCAATTAATGAGTATAAACCAGATCTTGTATTTCTGGACATAGAGATGCCGTGGATGAATGGATTTGAGATGTTGGATTGTTTGGGAGATAATATTGATTTCGATGTAGTCTTTGTAACGGCATATGATCAGTATGCCATTAGAGCATTTAAAGTGAAAGCGCTGGACTATTTGCTTAAGCCAGTAGATAAGGATGATCTGATAAGCTGCGTAAATCGAGTAAGAGGTAATGAAAATAAATTTAAGCGAGAGCAACTTACAGAACTGCTGCAAGAGATGGACAAATCTCTCTCCGCAAAGAGAATCCTATTACATACTAAAAATGCCATAGAGATTGTCACTCAGAGTGAGATAACTTATTTACAAGCAGATTCTAATTATTGCAGTGTTTATACTTCTGATGGGAAGCGGATTATGGTCACTAAAACATTAAATACATTAGAAAAACTCTTAGATCCAAAAACCTTTATGAGGATCCATAGATCATATACAGCCAATATTAATTGTATTAAAAAAATTGCGTCTGAAGATGGTGCTTGTGATGTTATATTATTAGATGGCAAAGTATTGCCAGTAAGCCGTCGAAGGAAAGAGGATCTTTTGGACGTATTGGGCCGTATGGATAAAGGATAACTTGTTTTAAGTATAGTTGATTCATAAAATACGATAGAAAAAATTTGAGAGTTCGTTTTTAAAGAGTTAAGTATTTGGTGAAAAAATAAAGCAGCTCATCTTTATGAGCTGCTTTATGACGTTGAACCAATATGAATATTAAGTAACTTCCTTACTTATATTCATCCCGAGTGAAGCAGAGGGTACTAGCTTCGAACTCAGACTAACTATATGTTTTTTGATCATACCCGAATCTCACCTAGCAACATGACAGATCGCAGCCTACTCTCTGCGTATATGCTTTGATTCTAATCTGTCCACCTCTTGTTTTTTGGATTACTACTTGATTATCTAGGTTGATTTTTATAGTCTCTAGATTTCCATCTACATCATTTATAAACACTGACTTGTTTGAAAATGTATTCATCTCGGCTTTAGACGGTAGCATATTCATTAGTAAATGATAAGCGTCCATGATTCTAATATCTGATAGATAGACATCCATTCTGAAGTAACCTAGCTCATCAGTTTTAATCAGCTTCTGATTATTTTCAAAATAGTGTACGGTCTTATATACCTCGTCATTTTCTACTAAAGAGTCAGGAGTTAATGACATATCGTAGTGATAGTTAATCCATGAGTCTAGTGAGTGGATAATATCCATATCGTTATATGCAATTTCAAATTCGTATTCTGGAAGAGGTAAGTTGGTTAAGAATCCATCAAACATAAATCCTCTCTGTCCTTGATACTCTACAAGTATCCACTCTCCTTCCACCCAATCTATTTTTTCCGATTTACATACTACTTCACTAGAATTGATTACAGTAACTTCCTCACCGAAATCAATTACATCTAAGATTTTACCCAATTGACTTGGCGCATCTCTAAGAGATAATCCAGATGGAGCTACTATACTTAGTTGTTGACCTTCTACAAATTCGTTTACAGTGTCATTCGCATTTATAGCATTAGAAAATAAAAGAGCAAATGCTACTAAACTGAATGATAGGTTTTTGAAAAATAATTTTGATCGTTTCATGGTATTTGATTTTTGTGATTTAATAATCAATAATTGCAATTCAAAGATGAGGTGAGAATGGTGCTGTATCATCGCTTCCTTAGTAAGCGTAGCGATCTACTTATTATCCGTATGGATTCAATAGATAAGTGTGGAGGATAAATCCTAAGTTTAGTCTAAGTGCTTGATATCCAATCGCTTAAGCCCTGTAATTACAAGGAAGGTAGATATGATTAGCAGACAACTCGCCGCTAAGAAAGAAGCGCCAGGAAAATATATGCCCACTTTGTCTGTAGTAAAAACGTAGAATAAGCCAGTCGCGATCCCAGGTCCTATGATAGTTGTTAGGCTCATCATGCTTGTGATAGCACCCTGGAGTTTTCCTTGTTCTTTTTCAGATACGGTATTAGATAAGAGCCCTTGAAGGGTAGGGCCTGCAACACCTCCCAGTGCATAAGGAATCATAAAAGCATAGAGCATCCATGAATGAGAGGAGAATGCAAATAGCATCATTCCTATACTCCAAAGGACGAATCCAAATTTGATCACTTTTACCTGACCAAATAATTTGACAGCTTTACCTACTAAGCCTCCTTGCACGATAGCTACTAATATACCCACGAAAGTCAGACTCAGGCCTACGTCTAATTCTGACCAATCAAACATTTCAATGGTGAACCAAGACCAGATGGCAGGCATAGCTTGTCCAGCAATATTGACAAAAAATAAGGCTATCAATAAATAACCGATTCCTTTGAAGTTGGCAAGATCCTTCAATGCTACGCCTGGTAACATTTTCTTGTAATCTGGTTCTCGACGGTTTTCGACGGGAAGGGACTCTGGAACGAAAAAGTAACCAAATAGAAAATTAGCGAATGACAAACCTGCAGCAATGTAGAAGGGTAGACGTACATCTATATCTCCAAATATCCCACCTATGGCAGGACCGATAACAAATCCAAATCCAAACGCAGCTCCTATCAAACCAAAATTTTTCGCTTTGTCTTCTTTGGAGGAGATGTCTGCCATATAAGCATTTGCAGTCGTAAAACTTGCTCCGCCGATCCCAGCTAATATCCTACCAAGAAATAACCATGCGATGGTAGGCGCAAAAGCATGCAGGAGATAATCAAGGCTAAGCCCAAATAGAGAAAGTAGTAAAACAGGTCGACGACCAAATTTATCACTCAGCTCGCCCAAGACAGGAGAAAATAGAAATTGCATTACTGCGAATGCAACCAACAACAACCCTCCATAAGCAGAGGCCTCACTTATTGGTAAGCCAGTAAGTTGTTCTATAAGCGTAGGCAAGACTGGAATAATAATCCCAAATCCAATCACATCAATCATCACCGTGATAAAAATGAAAAATATCGCCCGCTTATTATTCATGCGTCAAAGGTGAATTACTTTTTTGGAATGGGATAGTTTTCTGATTATTAAAAATGAGATGTGCACATAAACTTTCTAAGCCTAGCCCACGATGTAAATGACACTTTTAATAGTACTGACCAGTTTTTAATGGTGATTTGGAGGCTAATTTTTAAAATTTTAGAAACAGCAAACAGTGGTATTTATACTCATAAATATTAACATATATGAATAATTTCTTGATATAAAGTACGATGATTACCAATAGTTATACATGGAAAATGTCAATATAAAATTTTATTCAATGTATAAAATCAGTTACTATTTACTCAAATTATGTTGTAAAAAGGGCCATTATTTGTTGATTTCACAATATTCTGACTAAGATTTGGTGATTTTAGACTAGATGGCTGTGATAATGTTGAATTGAGAAAGAACTAATTCCATTTATATATTAGCCTGAGTTTATATGCATTATTTTTACAGGCATATTTATTGGTTTTAGCCGTTAATTACGCATATGAAAATTTATCATTTAGGGATAATTATAATTTTTTCTATATATAATTTAAATAGTCAAGATTCATATTTTCAACAAAAAGTTGATTACAAGATTGAAGCTAAACTCGATGTCAATACACATGAGATTAAAGGAAACATCGTAATTGACTACTCAAACAACTCTCCTGATGCTTTAGATAAAATCTATATGCATTTATGGCCTAACGCATACTCTTCTAAGAGCACCGCATTCGCCAAGCAAGCCTTAGAGATTGGTATGACAGATTTTCATTTTGCTGGTAAAGATGAGATGGGTGGTATAGATAGTTTAGATTTTGAGATTGATGGTAAGCAGGTTGTCTGGAAGCTTGATGGAGAGAATCCTGATATCGCGTTGATAATTCTTCAAGAAGATATTCTATCTGGAGAATCGGTCCAGATAAGTACACCATTCACAGTAAAGATACCCAAGTCCTATAGTCGTATGGGAAGAAATAAAGATAGCTATCAAATTACTCAGTGGTATCCTAAGCCTGCTGTTTATGATATCAATGGATGGCATCCGATGCCTTATTTAGCGATGGGAGAATACTATTCTGAATTTGGCTCCTATGATGTTACGCTAGATGTACCAAAGAATATGATTATTGCTGCAACGGGAAGACTAGAGACGGTTGCAGAAAAAGAATGGATAAACTCACTGGCCAATAGTGCTACAAATACAAAATCAGCAACAAAGAGAAAGAGGATAAATTTTAAGGAAGAAAATGTACATGACTTTGCTTGGTTTACAAACCCCAATTTTAAGGTTCAAAAAAGTATACTTGAAGTTGAAGGGAATAACATAGAAGTGTTTTCATTTTTTACAGAGTTACAAGGAGATTACTGGCAGCAAGCAAATGAATATGCTGTTGACGCTATTAGTTTCTTCTCCGAAAAAGTAGGTAGCTATCAGTATGGTCAATACTCAGTTGTGCAATCACCGTTACAAGCGGGAGGCGGCATGGAATATCCTACCATCACAGTAATCGATCAAGTGTCTAATGAAGAGGAACTTCAACACGTCATAGCACACGAGGTAGGACACAATTGGTTTCAGGGCGTTTTAGGTTTTGACGAGCGAACACACCCTTGGATGGATGAAGGTCTAACAACTTATTATGATCATCGATATATCAATGCTGCACTTCTAACTAAGGATAGGTTTAATCATTACCTGCCTTCTTTCATAGGAAAAAATGTTGACCTACCACTAATGAATTATGCTGTGTTAGCACAATCTAATAGATACCTAGATCAAGCAGTGAGTACACCCTCTTCAGAGTTGTCCTTAAATAATTACGTGCTTAGTGCTTATATGAAACCTGCAATGGCATTCCAATATCTGGAAGATTATTTAGGTACAAATAAAATGGATGATGTGATAAGTAGCTTTTACGAAAAATGGAAATTTAAACACCCTTCTCCACAAGATCTCAGAGATGAATTTGAGTCCATGGTTGATAAAGATCTTAATTGGTTCTTTGATGGTTTGATAAACTCTAATGGAAAGATAGACTACAAATTAAAGTCTAAGAAGAAAATCGACGGGAATACAACATTAGAAATTGAAAACAAAGGCGATATAAATGCGCCATATGCTATAGGTAGTTCCGATGGACAATCAGCTACAATCACAGTGTGGAATGATGGCCACGATAAAATTGATATCGTAGAATTACCAGGAACGGATTTAAAGAATATAATTATTGATCCAGAAGGAAGATCACTAGATATTGATAGGTATAATAATCAAAAGGAAAGCGGGTTATTTAAAGGTTGGAAAGAAGTAAAATATAAATTTGGATTAGGGCTAGATGATGATAAGAAGAGGGGAAGGTTCTTAATGCCGATAGTAGGCTTCAATGCTTATGACGGTCTGATGATAGGGCTGTCTGATCATAGTGCATTTGCTCCAAATTTTAAAGTACAGGATAACACTTCTATCTTTTATGGTCTGGGTTCTGCAGATATAGTAGGTGACATAAATCTGCGAAGAAATTTTTACTGGGATAATAATAGTCCAAGACAATTATCAATTGGCGTTAACGGAAGATCTTTTCATCTCAATGACAATGAAACATTCGACTACGAACTTCGATATAACAAGCTTCAACCATACATAGCGTATAGTTTCAAATCAGATTTCAAAAGTCCTACTACTCATAATTTCTCTTACCATTTAAACTATTACCGAGCAGAAAGACCTGAGTTTGCCAATGGGGAATTTACAACTAAGGTCTGGAACAAAGCTGCCTTTAATCAGCAGTTAAATTATAAACTTGATAAAATAACTGCCTTGTTTCCGTACAGCGTTGAATTGATGTTGGAATATGAGTTATATGAAAATACGGTACAAGAAAAACATAACTATCTAAACTTATCGCTAGAATGGGATAGCAAGTTTATGTATGCTAGCAAAAAGAATATTGGACTAAGGGTCTACTACAGCAAATTTTTGGCAAACTCACAGAGAGATATTGGTAGCACAAATAATAGCCTTGTTAGAGGGACAAGGTCACTGTCCTATCAAGGCTTTACAGATAATTATGAAGAACTATTTTTTGGACGATCAGATCAGTCAGGGTTATGGACTCAGCAAGTGTTGATAAGAGAGGGAGGATTTAAGTATACTACAGGTAGTTCATTCTCTAACCTAGGACAGTCAAATGACTACATCGCATCTGTAAACCTAACACTTGATCCACCGATTAGTTTGCCTGATTTTCTTCCACTTAGCTTTTACTTTGATGCGGGGATTTATAATGCTAAGACTACGACCTCAGGAGATTTTGAATCCAAGTTGCTTTACAGCGGGGGTGTCCAGCTGAGTTTTGCAGATGATATTTTTGAATTTTACATTCCTATATTTAATTCGTCTCAGATAGATGATGCGTATAGTTCACTTGATGCTGGCTTCTTTAGAAAGATTGGATTTAATATCAATCTGCAAAAGATGAGTCCTTGGAAGATTCTCGATCGGGTAGGGTGGTAATATGGAAG